>NZ_MPRK01000001.1 GCF_002021095.1 Solemya elarraichensis gill symbiont
TGATGGCGGTGCCGTGCTGGTCATCATGAAAAACGGGGATATCCAGTGCTTCCTTGAGAGCATCCTCGATCTCGAAGCAGTGCGGCGCGGCAATATCCTCGAGATTGATACCGCCAAATGTAGGAGCGATCTGCTTGACTGTCTCTATGAATGCCTGCGGGCTGGGTGAGTCTACTTCAATATCGAAGACATCGATGTCAGCAAAGTGTTTGAAGAGTACCGCCTTGCCTTCCATGACGGGCTTGCCCGCAAGTGAACCGACATTACCCAGGCCGAGCACTGCAGTGCCGTCGGTGATGACGCCAACCAGGTTGCCTTTGGCCGTGTAGCGATAGGCGTCTTCGATGTTATCGGCTATGCGCCTGACCGGTTCCGCAACGCCCGGTGTGTAGGCAAGCGACAAATCGTGCTGAGTTCTGGTCGATTTGGTGACTTCTGTGGCGAGTTTGCCGGGCTTGGGCTGCTCGTGGTAAAGGAGCGCGGCGTCGTTGATCTCTTTGTCGGCGTTGTCTGTCTTGCTCATCAGCTGATCCTTATTTGCTTGACGGGTGTTGTTGTCATGATGGTTAATAAATAGAAGATTACTGCAAAGCAGCATCCGTACTGCTGATTATGCACCATTTTTCATTGAGCACAAAAAAAGGCACCGCGAGGTGCCTTTTCGTTCGCTTGTGTTGCGCTTTTATCGAGCGTAACGCTTGCGGAATTTGTCCACACGACCGCCGGTACTGGCAGCTTTCTGCTGGCCAGTGAAGAATGGGTGGCAAGCAGAGCAGACTTCAACGGCCAGGTCTTTGCTCAGCGTTGATTTGGTCTCGAAGCTGTTGCCACAGCTACAGGTCACTGTGATCTCATTGTATTCTGGATGGATGTCTGCTTTCATTGCCTTACACTCAATCGTCCACAAAATCGGGAATCGCGAGATTCTACAGAAGCCGTTAGCCGGGCGCAAGGCTTTTTACGCCGGTTTACAAGAACTCCAGCAGAAATCCGACCACATCACTGGATGAGCTTTCTACCAGGAAGCTGATCTCAACCTCTTCACCCGCTCCTATGACGCCTTGACCGCCATTTTGAAGGTAGGCTTCCGGATTGATTCTCTGGCGCACTCGGCTGATGCCGTATTTATCCGTCAGGGTCAGTTCGATCGTTGGATAGGGCTGAGGCCAGATTGCCCGGTTGGCAACAGTCAGGTGCAGATCGAACAGGTTGTCGCTGTTCTCGACACGTGTGAAGAGACGGTTGGTCAGTTCAAGTTCCTGTGGCGAGCGAATCATGGGGGGCGTCATGCCAAAGGTTTCACTGACAGAGGCCATGGTTTTGTAGACCGCCGGGTTGTCACGGAAGGACCAGGCGAGTTGCAAGCATAAAACCAGAACCAGCAGGCCGACAGTTATCTGCCAGCCTGGCCTGCTGCGGGTTTCTTCTTGCGCAGTCTCAATTCTGACTTCGGGCGCATCGACCGGGACTTCCCTTGGCGAATGAATCGCTGCAGGCTGCCTTTCTGCTTTCCTGGGCTTGCGATCTGGCCTGAGTCCGCGAATTGCCGTGCTGTAACCACGACCTGTTCCGGATTCAGTTGCACTATGCTTGTCTTTTCTGACTCTTGGCGTGAGATGATCCAGGTCAGGCTGTTGTTCAGCAGTGACACTGTCGCTTGCGCCTTTATCTCGTGCGAGCGGGGCCGCGCCTGCTTTGCGTGCCGGAGCAGGTCTGGGCTTGGGTATTCGTTCATCCTTGGGCTCTGGCTTGGGTTCAGGCGCTGGCTCAGGCTCAGGCTCAGGCTCAGGCTTTGTGTGGCCCCCGTCTATGGTGTGCGGAGTTTCCGGGGCAGTCTCACGTGTTTCTTCCGGGGAGGATTCACTGGCCTTTGCAGCTGCACCGGGAATCGTGAAGATCCCCTGGCACATGGCGCAATGGGCATCCTGACCGATCTTCGCAGCAAGGGCGGCCGTCATGCGGTAGGTTGCACCGCAATGCGGGCACTGAATTGCTCCTTTCAATACCATGATTCTGACCGGGCTAGCGCTGCTTAAACATAGGCCAGCCACTCTTCATGCTTGGCACTGCGTCCGTGCACAACATCAAAATAGAGCGTCTGCAGCTTTTCTGTGATCGGACCGCGTGATCCACAGCCAATTGTGCGCCCATCAAGCTCACGGATCGGTGTGACTTCGGCTGCTGTACCGGTAAAAAAGGCTTCATCGGCTATATAGACTTCGTCACGTGTGATGCGCTTTTCAATCACAGGCATTCCCAGTTCATCAGCGAGTTGCATGATGGTGCGGCGCGTGATGCCATCGAGAGCGGATGCAAGATCGGGCGTGTAAATTTTTTCATCGCGAATGATAAAGATGTTTTCACCGCTACCCTCCATGACAAAGCCGTTGGCATCCAGCAGTAAGGCTTCATCATAACCTGTGTCGAGCGCCTCTTTCAGGGCCAGCATGGAATTCATATAGTTTCCGTTGGCTTTGGCGCGACACATAGTAATGTTGACATGGTGGCGCGTGAATGAGGAGGTGCGAATGCGAATGCCCTTGGTCATGCCTTCTTCACCGAGATAGGAGCCCCAGTTCCAGGCAGCGATCATGACGTGAGTACGCAGGTTGTCCGCACGCAAACCCATTTCTTCAGATCCGTAGAAGACCATTGGGCGGATATAGGCTGATTCAAGACTGTTCTCACGCACCGAGGCAAGCTGCGCCTGGTTGAGCGTGTCATGATCAAAGGGAATTTCCATGCCGAGAATATGTGCAGATTCGAACAGGCGCTTTGTATGCTCTTCGAGACGAAAGATTGCCGTGCCTTTTTCTGCATGATATGCGCGCACACCCTCGAATACGCCCATGCCGTAATGCAGTGTGTGGGTGAGTACGTGAACCTTGGCATCTCGCCATGGAACCATCTCGCCATCAAGCCAGATCAGGCCGTCACGGTCTGACATAGTGGGCTGGGTCATCGGGGGTCCTCTTTTTTCGTGGAAGAATTCAACTTAATTTTTGATTATACTGAGTGTAAGTATGACTTGTCATTGTGTAGTTGAAAAAATAGTATCGCAGTCGTGCTGTTTCAGGGTGCTGTGAAGCAGAAAGCCACGCAATACGGTCGGGTGATTCATCAGGTTACAGGTTCCTGACTCTTGGTGTTAGAGTTGTTTGATGGGTATATGTGAGCAGGCAAATCGGGTGAAAAAACAAAAAGATGGCCTGCCACCCGAAATTAGTCTACAATATAAGTATTAGCTAATAAAACGATAGAGCTCGCAACACGGGTTCACTGGCTGTTCCTTTTTCTGCTGAGAAAATAATGGTTGAAGAGATTAAAAAAAGCTTTCCGATAAGCGAGGACGAGAACGTACGCGAACAGCAGTTTCGCCGTGCTGTCAGTTCGTTTGAGGGAATAATTCTCAGCCAGATTGAGATGAAGAACAAGCTGGCTGTCCGGCTTAACTACAGTATCGTTGCGGGCATCCTCATTCTCGGCATGATCGCTATCTCGATCCTGATCCTGCTGCTGACACTCTCCTCCCAGGTCAACCGGATGAATTCGGTGGTGACCGATATGAACCATAACTTTACCCAGGTCGCCGACCAGATGACGGCCATGAAAAGTTACGTCGGTTCCATGGAAACGCGCGTGGCGCAGCTTAACGAAATACGTGATTACACCTCAATCATGGAGTCGGAGATGGAGTTCGTCTCTGCTGACATGGACGATATGCTGACCAGGATTAGTGGTATCGGCAAGAACGTGCATGGTGTTCGCACCAAGGTTGATAATATCTCCAACACAGTTGATCGAATGGATTTTGAGGTGGTGCGCATGCGCTACGATATGAAGGATATGGCAAGACCTTCGCGTACATTGAACAAAATGTTCCCTTTTCTGGATTAGGAGTCTGAACCATGACAGAAGAGAATATTAACCAGGGAACATCAGATTCTGAACGTTGTGATTCCAGGGAGACCTGGATCAAGGTAATCGGAAAGTTGGGGCGTGAAACACAGCTTCACCTTGATGAGCGCTATCGCTCATTCCAGATTACTGACTATATTATCCATGCAGTCTCAATGATGTTGGCGATTCTTGCGATCTTCAACGTCTACTATGTGACGGTGCTCTATCGTGATCTCAATGGCATTGTCGAGAACATGGATTCGATGCATGCCAACCTGCAGGTTATTCGTGCCGACATGGTCGAAATTACAGGTACCGTCAGTGATCTCAATAGTCACATCAGCAACATGGACGAGATTACCGGCCACATGGGAAGCATGACAACCAGGCTTAGCAACGTACGCCATAACATGGATGGCATCTCCGAACATATGGGTGCGATTGCCGAAGAGATGGGATTGCTGGATACCGGTATGTCTAATATCGACTACCGCTTTAATAATATGTCATACAGCGTTTCCAGCATGCGTTACGAGACACGTCAGATGGCGCGTCCGATGAGTATAATGCCCTGAAGTCGTTGATTTTCATTCAACGGGCGCTACTTCCACTTCCGCAGTAAAAATAAAAAAATGATTTTTTGGCTTGAAAAGGGTTGCGTTATAGGATCAAATAGCAATCACATTTCTGGCCAAAAGGCCGAGTTACAGTGGTTTCTGGTCAAATCCTGGCATAAATAACAAGTACATGATCTGATCTGATGCCGTATACATGCGCGTTGATTCCTCGCAGCATGTTATCCCGGAATTCGCAAATACGGAGACTTTCATTGAGCGAAACTATTATAGAAGTGACAGATGATTCATTTGAGGCAGACGTTCTCAATTCGAGTGAACCGGTACTTGTAGATTATTGGGCCGAGTGGTGTGGCCCATGCAAAATGATTACACCGGTACTTGAAGAGATTGCAGGTGAATATACCGGCAAGCTCAAAGTGGCCAAGCTGAACATTGACGATAATCCTGACACGCCACCAAAATTTGGCATTCGTAGTATCCCGACACTGATGATATTCAAGGGCGGTGAAGTTGAGGCAACCAAGGTTGGTGCACTGTCCAAGTCGCAGCTGACCGCATTTATCGATAGCAACCTGTAAGGTAGACTCCTTGCCGCCCTCGTGGCGGCAGGGTTAATTAATAACAACTCCAGAAAACAACCCTCACCAACGGATGTCTTCGAGCATCTCAAATTCTGACCTCCAGATGAAGAACGACAAATGAATCTTACCGAACTGAAAAAAATGCCCATCCCGGAACTGGTAAAACTTGCACAGTCGATGGATATCCAGGAAACCGGACGCTCACGCAAACAGGACCTGATTTTTTCCATCCTCAAGGCGCACGCCAAAAAAGGGGAAGATATCTACGGAGATGGTGTCCTCGAGATACTCTCTGATGGTTTCGGCTTTCTGCGCTCTGCAGATAGTTCTTTCCTGGCCGGGCCGGATGATATCTATGTTTCACCGAGTCAGATTCGTCGTTTCAGCCTGCGTACCGGTGACAGTATTTCAGGAAAAATTCGCCCACCGAAGGAAACGGAGCGTTATTTCGCGCTGCTGAAAATTGATGAAATCAATTTCGACAAGCCGGAAAATGCCAAGAACAAGATTCTTTTCGAGAACTTCACGCCACTGTTTGCGAACAAGAAGTTCAAGCTCGAGGTCGGCAACGGCAGTACCGAGGATATTACCGCTCGTACGATTGAACTGGTTGCGCCCATCGGCAAGGGTCAGCGTGGTCTCATCGTATCGCCTCCCAAGGCCGGTAAAACCATGCTGATGCAGAACATTGCACAGAGCATTGCCAATAATCACCCCGAGGTGCACCTCATTGTGCTGCTGATTGATGAGCGCCCTGAGGAAGTAACGGAGATGGCGCGCTCGGTACGAGGTGAAGTTGTTTCATCAACCTTTGATGAACCAGCAGCACGTCACGTACAGGTTGCCGAGATGGTCATCGAAAAAGCCAAGCGTCTTGTCGAGCACAACAAGGATGTCGTTATCCTGCTTGACTCGATTACTCGCCTGGCACGCGCATACAACACGGTTGTGCCATCGTCAGGCAAGGTGCTTACCGGTGGTGTTGACGCCAATGCACTACAGCGCCCCAAGCGTTTCTTCGGTGCGGCACGTAACGTTGAAGAGGGTGGCTCGCTGACAATTATCGCAACTGCACTGGTCGATACGGGCTCGCGTATGGACGATGTTATCTACGAGGAGTTCAAGGGCACAGGTAACATGGAAGTGCATCTTGATCGCCGCATTGCCGAGAAGCGCATCTTCCCGTCTATCAATATCAACCGTTCTGGCACACGTCGCGAGGACCTGCTAATGCCAGCAGTCGAGCTGCAGAAGATGTGGATCCTGCGCAAGATACTCCATCCGATGGACGAGGTCGCTGCGATGGAGTTCATGTTTGACAAGCTCAAGCAGACCAAGACCAATGATGAATTCTTCGAGTCGATGAAGAAGAAATAGTCATCATGCCAGGCATGATGCGCCAGCCAGTAACAGCCATGATTCTCGCTGCCGGACGCGGCGAGCGCATGCGCCCCCTGACAGACCATACACCCAAACCCCTGCTGCCAATTGCCGGCAAGCCGCTGATTGCCCATCATATTGAACGCCTCGCCAACGCAGGTTTACGTCAGCTGGTGATTAATCATGCTTGGTTGGGTGAGCTGATTGAGACTGCGCTTGGCGACGGCTCTGCCTACGGTGTTGATATCTGCTACTCGGCCGAGGGTGAGGCGCTTGAAACCGGCGGTGGGATTTTCAGGGCGCTGCCTCTGCTCTCGGATCCTTTTCTTGTGATCAACGGCGATATCTGGATGACACCGGATTACGCATCACTTCAGATCGAAGACGACGATTTTGCACACCTGTTGATGGTGGATAATCCACAACACAATCCGCAAGGTGATTTCGCCTTGGAACAGGGGCGCTTACAGCAGCAGGGTAAAACAAGACTGACATTCAGTGGTGTCGGTATATATCGCAAGTCGCTGTTTGAAGGCTGCAGTGACGGCAAATTTGCGCTCGCTCCACTGCTGCGCAAGGCGATGGATGCGGGACGTGTCGGCGGTTCGTACTACCAGGGCACCTGGATTGATGTCGGTACTCCCGAGAGACTTGAAAAACTGGACAGGATGTATGTCTAACCTTTGTTAGTCCTCGTGATAACTGTAACCACTCAGCCCGGATGAAAGCTCCTCCAGCCAGTCACAGCAAACACTCTCCTCGAGCTCTGCATTTCTGATTGATTTCTCGTAGCTTTTGAGCATCTGTTGCGGATTAAAATGGACATATTCCAGCAGTTCATCGATGGCATCGCCTTTTTCGATTTCTGTTATTTCAAAACCATCCGCAGTGATCTCGACATTAATGGCATGCGTGTCACCAAACAGGTTGTGCATGTCGCCGAGGATCTCCTGGTACGCGCCGACCAGGAAAATACCGAGAAGGTAATTGCTTTCATCCGTTGCATGCAAGGGCAGGGTTGATTCAATGCCGTCAGCATCAACATAGTTGCTGATACATCCATCGGAGTCGCATGTCAGGTCATGCAGTATCGCGTTGCGCTGTGGCGCTTCATTTAGTCTTGTCAGCGGCATGATGGGGAAGATCTGGTCAATTGCCCAGACGTCAGGTGTTGACTGAAACAGTGATAAATTGATGAACAGCTTTTCCGCAAGCTGCAGGTTGAGGCGATCAAGCAGATCCCTGTCGCGTCGCCTGTCGGCCCTGAGGTGAGGGCGGATCAGTTGACACAATGTGATATAGAGCTGTTCTGCCTGGCTCCACTGCTGCAGGTTGATATCTCCACTCTCGAACAGCATCAATGACTCATCCAGAAGGTGTCGTGCCTCTTCATGGATCTCATTTGGCGACTGTAACTCCAGCTGATGTTGCAGTTCGAACAGCTTGGCGATCGTGCTGCATGAATCTTTGGTAGCTAGATCAGGGGTGTTTGAAGCCACCGGGTCACTGTCGATAATGTTAGTGATCAGCACGGCATGATGGGCAGTCAGGGCCCTGCCTGATTCGGTGAAAATATCAGGCTCCGGAATTCCGTTACTGCGACAATTGTTTTGTATACCCTCGATAATGGTGCGGGCATAGTTCTCAAGACTGTAGTTTATGGAACAGTAGTGACGTGAAGCTGTGCCCTCGTAGTCGATGCCGAGACCGCCACCGACATCAACGATATTGATGTCTACCCCCAGGCTGCGGAGTTCTGCATAGTAACGACTTGCCTCGTTCACACCTTTTGCGATGTCACGCAGGTTGGGGATTTGTGAGCCGATGTGAGAGTGCAGCAGTTGCAGCCAGTGTAAGTGTTCGCTGCTCTTGAGTTGTTCAACCAGGGTGATCAGCTGGGTTGCTGTCAGCCCGAACTTTGCTTTCTCACCGCCTGAGTTTTGCCAGTTGCCGGCTGCTGATGCAGCGAGCCGCACGCGGACACCGAGCAGTGGCTCGACCCCAAGTGAGGCGCATTCCTCTTCAATGAGCTGCAATTCGCTGGCTTTCTCAATGACGATGTAGAGCTGTAATCCGAGCGCCCGCCCGATTAGTGCAAGACGGATATATTCACGATCCTTATAGCCGTTGCAAACAATCACGTCGCCCATTTCGGACAGCGCCATGACTGCCATCAACTCAGGTTTTGAGCCTGCCTCGAGACCAATACAGCCTTTTCCGCCGGCGACAAGTTGCTCGATGACGGTGCGCTGCTGGTTGACCTTGATCGGATAGATGCACTGGTAATTTCCCTGGTAACCAAGCTCATTGGCGACACTGCTGAAGGTGTCACACAGGCTTCGTGCGCGGTGGCGAAGAATGCCGGGAAAGCGCACCAGGAGCGGAAGGTCCAGTTGCTTGTTCGCAGCAGATGCGGCTATATCGACAAGTGCCTGGCGGTGACCGTCGAGATTGGCCTCGAGATGCCCGCAAGCGGAGATGGAAAAATAGCCGTTACCCCAGCGTGCAACGCCATAGTGTTGTTTTTTATCCGGTTCGTTTTGCATGGTTCCAGTTGTCACTTGCGCCCCGAAGTGTTGAAGGATAATGTTCGCTGATTACACACCGCAAAGATAGCTGAAATGTTAGACAGGAACTGGTTTTCAGAAGCGATGGACGGGACTGGCTCGGCCTTCTCGCTCAAAATCACCGGCAAGTTACATGAGGAGACCTCGGAATACCAGAAGATCGAGGTCTACGAAACGTCAGACTGGGGCAACCTGATGGTGATTGACGACTACACCATGGTGTCGACACGGGACAATTTTCTCTACCATGAAATGCTGTCGCACCCGGCGCTTTATACTCATCCGCAGCCGAAGAGTGTTGCCATTATCGGTGGGGGAGACTGCGGTACACTGCGCGAGGTGCTCAAGCATGCAGAAGTCGAGCATGCTACCCAGATCGATATCGACGAACGTGTGACCCGTGTTTCCGAGATGTACTTTCCCGAATTGTGTGAATCGAATAACGATCCACGTGCCGAGTTGTTATTTATCGATGGTATCAAGTGGATGCAGGAGGCGCAGCCGGGATCACTTGATGTGATCATTGTCGACAGCACCGATCCCGTTGGTCCCGGTGAGGTTCTCTTCAGTGAGGCTTTTTACAAAGCCTGTTTCAATGCACTCGGGAAGGATGGTGTTCTGGTCCAGCAGAGTGAGTCTCCGTTGTTACACCAGGAGCTGATCAGGCGCATGAGTTCAGATATGCACAAGGCCGGTTTCTTCGCGACACGCCTGCTTAGTTTTCCGCAACCGATTTACCCGTCCGGCTGGTGGTCTGCAACAATGGCGGGGAAGAGCGGGCTCGACAGTTTTCGTGCTGATGCTGCCAGGGAACGATCTTTTGAAACGCGTTACTACAACGAGGCGATCCATTTGGGGGCGCTCGCAACGCCACAGTTTCTGCACGATCTCTGAATGCTCTGAAGTGCTAACAGCTTTATTTACCCTCACAAAAAAGCCGGGGCAGAGCCCCGGCTTGTTGAGTTGAAGAGTCGGAAGTTATCAGTTTTTGACGAATTCCGGATAGGCTTCGAGTCCGCATTCTGCGAGATCGACGCCTTCATACTCTTCCTCTTCACTGACACGTACACCCATGATGATCTTGATGATCAGCCAAGTGATAAGACTGGCTCCAAAGACCCATGCGAAGATTGTGCCTGCGCCAACCAGCTGACCGACGTAAGTGGTTCCGTCATTGGTCATCGGTACCGCGATCAGGCCCCAGAGTCCGGCAACACCATGTACTGAGATAGCACCGACCGGATCATCAATCTTGAGCTTGTCTAGGGTGATGATCGAGAACACCACGATCAGGCCACCAACAGCACCGATCAGGGTTGCTTCCAGCGGACTAGGTGTGTCTGGACCGGCAGTGATTGCAACCAGTCCGGCAAGTGCGCCGTTGAGCAGCATGGTCAGATCGGCCTTGCCGAACAGCATGCGTGCAGTAACCAGTGCAGCGACTGCACCACCCGCAGCTGCGGTATTGGTATTCAGGAATACCATGGCAACCGAGTTGGCGCTGGCGATGTCGCCCAGTTTGAGTACTGAACCGCCGTTGAAACCGAACCAGCCCATCCACAGGATGAAGGTACCGAGAGTAGCCAGTGGCAGGTTGGCACCCGGGATCGGGTTGATTTTGCCGTCAGTCGAGTACTTGCCTTTACGTGGTCCGAGAACCAGTACTGCTGCAAGGGCAGCTGCTGCACCAGCCATGTGGACGATGCCTGAGCCGGCGAAATCAGTGAAGCCGAAATCATCACCAAGGCTGAAGAGGCCGAAGACGGATCCGCCGCCCCAGGTCCAGTTGCCTTCCATCGGGTAGATGAAGCCGGTCATGACGACTGCAAAGACCAGGAAGGCCCACAGTTTCATGCGCTCGGCCACAGCACCGGAGACGATCGACATGGCTGTTGCCACGAATACCACCTGGAAGAAGAAATCGGATGCGCCTGAATAGACAGAGTCACCGCCGAAGCCGTTTTCTGCAGAGGCTGCGAGTGCGTCATCAACGAGTGAGTCACCACCTGCAATTCCACTCAGGAAGAGGTCGCCGCCATACATGATCATGTAGCCGCAAATTAGGTACATGATGCACGAAACAGCAAACAGGGCGACGTTCTTGGTCAGAATTTCGGCTGTATTTTTGGATCGAACAAATCCTGCTTCCAGCATTGCAAAGCCTGCCGCCATCCACATGACGAGGGCGCCGCTGACCAGGAAGTAGAAGGTGTCGATCGCGTACTGAAGTTCAAATATCTGGTTTTCCATTGTCATTTTCCTCCGAGCGATTAAATGGCATCTGGACCGGTTTCACCGGTGCGGATACGCACGACCTGCTCGACGCTGGAGACAAAGATTTTGCCATCTCCGATCTTGCCGGTTTGTGCTGCGGTTGAAATCGCCTCGATCACCTGGTCGATCAGATCAGCAGGGACCACGGCCTCGATCTTGGTTTTTGGTAGAAAGTCAACGACGTACTCTGCACCACGGTAGAGTTCTGTGTGTCCTTTCTGGCGTCCAAAGCCCTTGACCTCGGTGACCGTGATACCGGACAGGCCGAGATCGCCGAGTGCTTCACGTACATCATCGAGCTTAAAAGGCTTGATGATCGCTGTTACCATTTTCATAACTGTTTCTCCTATTCAGATTATTTCGGCGGACCGATCAGAAGCTTTTAGACCAGGAAACGACGACTTTCAGATCGTCATCATCAAACGGGTTCTCTTCGGCTTGCGAGATAGTGAAAGTGAAATCGCCGAATTCGCCAGCACTCTTGGTGACGTCAACCTGGCCGTGGGAATAATCAAGATTGTCTTCGAAGTCGTAATGACCGACGGTTGCACTGATGTTCCAGCTTTCTGCAGGTTCAAAGCCGGCGCTTGCCCAGTAGTAGAGATCGCCATGATCAGACCGGTCTGCGGCGACTGTGTAGGCAATACCGCCTGAAACGGGGCCATAACTCAGGTTCAGATAGAGTTCTGTGAAATTGGAATCTTCGTAATCATCTGACGGGTAGATGTAGGAGATAACACCAACATCATAACCAAGGCCGCCGTCGAGTTCGTTTGCATAACCACCATAGATATCAAGCTCAACAGCGGTTGTGCCCCAATCGATGTTGGATGCCCAGGTGCCGAGGTAGAAGCCGTTCTCGTGAGCGTAGTCAATGCCGCCTGAAATTGCAGGTCCGTCATCTGTCTGGGATGTGCCGCGCCACAGGTAGTTTGAGGTTACGCCGATATTGGCTGTGATCTCTGCCTGGGCAGTTGGCAATGCTGTCATGGCGAGTGCGCATGCTATTGCTGCATAGCTCTTTTTCATAAGTGTTCCCCTTCAATCGTGTTTAATAAAAAATCGTTAACATTTCTGTCACGTATTTGTTTTATGCAAGGGACGTGCCAACACTGTTTTTTTCTGACTTATTTGCGAAATTTGGTCAAATCCGCATTGGATGCACTATTGTGAGGCGCTCATCCGGTGCCTGCGCTCAATGTTTGTGCATTCTGCAAGGTAGTTATTTCAGATTTAGAAATGGCGGGAAGATTGATGCTGCAGTTATGTAAAAAGTGTATGAACAGGCTTGCGTTTCCACTCTTTGCGTGAAATGATTACCAATATAATTGAGTATAAAAAATCGATACTCTACAAGTGTCTGCTAATAGTATATGAACAGATGCATTACATCGTTTAGGGGAGAGGTTCATTGGCCTTACAGATGTTAAAACTCTCGAGTCAAAAGGCCAACCGGGTTAAATCTGACTGACATGGAAGCGCTTTTCGGAATGGGCCCAAAAAGCCTGCTGGGCATTGATATTGGAACCTCGGCAGTCAAATTATTGGAGCTGGAACCGGGTTCCAGTGGGAATGATTTCGCGCGAATCAAATCTTTATCGGTTGTTCCTCTGCCTGAAGGCGCGGTTGAGGGCAAGCAGATCATTGATCCTGATGCTGTGGTCGCTGCACTGGCAGAGGTAGTTAAATTAAGTGGCTCGTCTGTTCGTTCAGTTGCAGCAGCCGTTTCTGGTGTTACCGCGATAACGCGTATTCTGAAACTGCCTGCAAACCTGAGTGACAGGGAGATGGAGACAGAGGTTGAGTTTGAGGCGGATAAGAAAATCCCCCAGCCGCTTGACGAAATTCGCTACGACTACGACGTTCTCGGCCTCTCTGAAGCGGATCCAGATACAGTTGATGTTCTGTTGGTCGCCTCGCGTGAAGATGTGGTTGGTGAACTGACATCGATATTGGAATTAGCCGGCCTGAAACCTGCCGTGATTGATGTTGAGTCCTATGCAATCAATCATTGCTACAACCTTGTTCGTCATGATGGTGAGCCTGAATGCGTTGGCGTGATTGATATTGGTGCATCAAGTATCGATTTCCATGTCATGAAAGGCGAAACAGTCTCTTACACACGTGAATACAATTTTGGCGGGCGTGCCTTGACAAGAGCCTTGCAGGGACAATATGGGCTCTCTTTTCAGGAGGCTGAAGAGGTTAAGCTTGAAGGAAATTGGCCCAGTGGTGCGCGAGAAGGTGTGGTGCAGGATTTTCTTGCCAGCCTTACACAAGAGGTTCGTGGTGCATTGCAGATTTACCAGGCGGCAGGCAAGGGCGAAAAGATATCGCACCTCTACCTGGCCGGAGGCTGCGCAGCCATGCCTGGTGTTGAAAAGGCGATTGGTGAAGTGCTTGATATTCCCGTGTCGGTGCTCAATCCGTTATCAGGTATGAAGCACCCAAGGCGTGTCTCTGGGACTAGCATGGAAATGATGGGGCCAGCGATGGTTATTGCCTGTGGGCTGGCAACGCGGAGGCCTGATTGATATGGCCAAAATCAATCTTCTTCCATGGCGTGAAGCACAACTCCTGCGACGTAAGAAAGAGTTTTTTATCTCCTTGCTGGCCGGGATTGTACTGACCGTATCGCTCATGTTGGGCTGGCATTTTCTCAATGAGAGGATCAAGCAGATCCAGCAAGAACGGATAGATCGTCTGAATGCGGAAATTGCTGTTGTTGATAAAATACTTGATGAGATAAAGGATATTGACAGGACGCGTAAGCGTCTCCAGATCAAAATTGATGTTATCCAGAAGTTACAGCGTAGTCGACCTGAATCTATTCACCTGATGGATGAGATGGTAACAATGATGCCTGAGGGTGTATTGCTGGACAAAATCGGCCAGACCGGGGATAAAATCGAGATTGAAGGTACGGCACAGTCGAATACCCGCGTTTCTGCCTTGATGAGAAATATTTCGGAATCGAACTGGATTGATAATCCGCGCCTGCACGTGATACAGAACACCCAGGCAGCAGAAGGTGGAGACAACCGCTTCAGATTGGTCTTTTCCCTGAAGCGTGAGGAGAGTGCCAAATGAGCCTGTCCGATATCAATGATCTTGATTTTTCGAGAATCGGTGAATGGCCGGTTATCTTCAAGTCGATTATCATCTTGCTACTGTGTGCCTCGATCGCTGGTGGCTGGTTCTATTACGACATCATGAAGCAGCAAGCGGAACACAAGAGATTGCGCGCGCAAGAGATGGAATTACGCACCCAGTTCGAATCCAAGCAGGCCAAGGCGATTAACCTTGAAGCTCACCGGCAACAATTGGAGGATATGCGCAGGGCATTTGGCGTGATGTTGATGCAGTTGCCGGAAAAGAGTGAAGTGGCCAATTTGCTGATTGACGTTTCTCAGGCAGGCCTGTTGGCGGGCCTGGAATTCGAGTTGTTTCAGCCCGCAAAGGAAGTGGCTAAAGAGTTCTATACCGAGTTACCGGTCAAACTCCGGGTCATCGGCGATTATCATGAATTTGGTGAGTTCATCAGTACACTGGCATCGATGCCGCGTATCCTCACTGTGCATGACGTCAAGATATCCCGTGTTAATGAGTCTCTGAGAATGGACGCGGTTGCCAAAACCTATTATTACACAGAGGACGAAGCTTTTACTCCTAAGGATGGTGGCAAGTGACCTGTCGTTTTCTGCTGCTAACTCTTCCGATTCTGCTAGTGCTCGGTGGCTGCAGTGGCCGCGATGACCTTGATGCCTATATTCATGAAGTGAAAAGTCGTCCAGCGGGGCCAATAGAGCCGATTCCAACCTTCGAACCGCCAGAGATCTATCTCTATGCGTCCGGGGATCTTAATGCGCGAACACCTTTTATAGTGAATGAACTGATCATTGACATGGCCAGGGATGACAATGGCATTATTCCTGATCAGTCCAGACCGCGCGAGGAACTGGAGCAGTTTTCACTGGATACGCTTAGAATGGTCGGTACCCTTGAGCTTGGTGGTGTAAACTACGGTTTGGTCAAAAACAAGGAAGGCACGGTTTTCAGGGTGCGTGAAGGGAACTACATGGGGCAAAACCATGGACGCATAACCGGGATTTTTATGGATCGTGTCGAATTGATAGAGATTATCGGTGATCGAATGGGTGGTTATGTAGAGCGCGATTCATCGATTGCACTGGGTGAAAGGTAGCGGAGTAACGGGGCGATTTATGTGGTTTTCAAATAGAGAGGCAGGTATTGTGACAGGCATGAAAAAGATAACTGCTATGTTGACTGGCATGACTGCACTCCTGTTGTTGCTTACCGGCAATCAGGTCTATGCGGCTCAGTCACTGATAAAAGTCACCAGTACAGAGCTGGAGCCGGGTGTTGTACAAATAGTCGTCGAGGGCAGTGAGCCCTTTGCAACTACACCTGCAAGTTTTGCGGTTAATGCGCCGCCGCAAATTGTCGTCGACCTAAAGGGCTCGAGCTCACTCGATAAAAAGCTCTTCACGGTTGGCAAATCATCGGTCAAGAATATTGTCGTGGTTGAGTCGAATGGCCGCGCAAGACTGGTTGCCAGGCTTGATAGTCAGCAGCCCTACGAGTTAGATACAGACAGCAACAAACTGATTATCACCATTGGCAAGGCGGCATCTCGTCCGGTAGTGAAAGTTGATCAGAAAGTATTGGAAGCAGCAGTAGAGCAGACGCTGGCAAGTGAGGCGCCTCCGCAAAGTGCAGTTGAGATTCCGGTTGTCGCGGAAGAGCCTGCAACCGAAGCTCCGGCTGCAGCCACAGCTGACAGTGGCAAACTGTCACTCAATTTTCAGGATATCGAAGTACGTTCTGTACTCCAGTTACTGGCCGATTTTACCGGACTCAACATGGTTGTCAGCGATTCGGTTACCGGCAATGTCACTCTCAGGCTCAAGGATGTTCACTGGCGCCAGGCGCTGGATATCATCCTCAAAACCAAGGGCCTCACCATGCGTGAGGACGACAATATCATTATGGTGGCGCCGACGCGCGAAGTAACCGAGCAGGAGCAACTCGCGGCACGTGCCGAAACCAAACTTCAGGAGCTCAAGCCACTGACATCCGATCTCGTTCGTGTCAAGTATGCCAAGGCGAGTGAGCTTGCTGAATTGCTTAAAACCGAGTCCAACAAGCTATTGTCTGATCGCGGCAGTGTTACTGTTGATGCCCGCACCAACACGCTGTTGCTGCGTGATACCGAAGAGTCACTAGTGGAGATACGGGCCCTGATCGACCAGCTGGATCGACCCATCAAGCAGGTGATGATCGAGGCACGTATTGTTCTCGCGAATGATGATTTTGCCAAGGAGCTTGGGGTTCGTCTTGGGTTTGATACACAAGAGGCGGTATCCGGAAATACAGTGACACTGGAAGGTGGTACATCCGCAGGGCATTTGCCAGGTACTGGTACAGCGGGTGGATTTCTTTCATTCAGTATAGCAAATGGACTTGATATACTTGATCTTGAGCTGGCCGCCATGCAGACGGAAGAGAAGGGCGAAGTGATCTCCAGTCCGCGTGTTGTGACTTCCGATCAGAACACGGCCATTATCAAGCAGGGTGTCGAGATACCTTACCTGGAAGATACCTCCAGTGGTGCAACCAACGTTACCTTTAAAGATGCGGTACTCAAGCTCGAGGTGACCCCGCATATTACACCGGACAATAAGGTCATAATGGACCTGATTATCAATAAGGACACTCCCAACTTTGCCGAGGCACTTGGCCTCAATCAGAACGTGCCGATCGATACCCAGTCAATCGAGACCAAGGTGCTGGTCGGTGACGGCGATACTATCGTCCTAGGTGGTATTTTCGAAACACAGGACACCACATCTGTCGACAAGGTGCCTGTACTTGGCGATATTCCAGGACTGGGCGCTCTGTTTCGCAAGAACACCAATACAGTGGATCGTAGTGAGCTGATGATTTTTGTTACGCCTAAAATTCTGCGTCGATAAACGGAATATTTCGCGATCATGCCGTTTATTGGACGATTCTGGGGCGATTTTCAACGAAATCGACAAGATAAATCATATGCGGGCTTGCAACAGCAGGGTCATTGCAGTTATCTTTGCGCCCCATGAAAGTTCCTAGCAAAATATTTATCGTCGGCCCCATGGGGGCCGGAAAGAGCACCATTGGCAAGCAGCTTGCTGCAATTCTCAAGCTCGAATTTCTCGATACCGATGCTGATATTCAACGTAGAACGGGTGTAGATATCCCGACTATCTTTGAATATGAAGGTGAAGAGGGGTTTCGCAAGCGCGAGGCAGCCGTGATTGAAGAGCTCACAGAAAAAGACCAGCTGGTACTTGCAACAGGTGGAGGCGCGGTGACGGTTGATTCCAACCGCCGCAACCTTGCCGCACGTGGTTTCGTAGTCTACCTGGAGTGTTCCATTGATCAGCAGTTCGAACGTACCGCCAAGGACAAGGGTCGTCCGCTGCTCGATACTGAAGATCCGCGTGCCAAGCTGGAGGCCCTGATGGAAGAGCGTGACCCGCTCTACCGTGAGACTGCAGACATGGTGATTTCGACTGAGCAACGCGGTGCATCCACGGTTGCCAAGGAGATCATCAGACGCATCGAGGAGGTCTGAGTATGAAAAAGCTGACGGTCGATCTCGGCGAGCGCAGCTACCCGATCATGATTGGTCGCAACTTGATGCGGCATCCGGAATCCTATACCCCGTGGATTCGATCAAAGCAGGTGATGGTGGTCACCAACGAAACAGTCGCGCCACTCTACCTTAACCAGGTGCTTTCAGCGCTAGGTGATTTTCAGACTGCAGAAGTCATTCTGCCAGATGGCGAGCGCTACAAGAACCTCGATTTCCTTACCCAGATTTTTGACGCATTGCTACAGAACCGCTTCGATCGCAGCTGCACATTGCTTGCGCTTGGTGGGGGCGTGATTGGTGATATGACCGGGTTCGCTGCCGCCAGCTATCAGCGCGGTGTCGATTTCGTACAGGTCCCAACCACGCTCTTGTCCCAGGTTGATTCATCCGTAGGCGGCAAAACAGGTGTTAACCACCCGCTAGGAAAAAACATGATCGGCGCATTCCATCAGCCGCGCTGCGTGGTGGCGGATACGGGATCACTCAATACACTGCCTGATCGGGAGCTTTCGGCAGGGCTTGCAGAAGTGATCAAGTATGGACTCATCAATGACCTTGAGTTTCTGAAGTGGCTGGAGCAGAACATGACATCACTGCTTGAGCGTGATGCCGATGCACTTGCCCACGCCATTGAGCGCTCCTGCCAGAACAAGGCAGCAATTGTCGCAGCTGATGAGCGTGAAGCAGGACAGCGTGCCTTGCTCAACCTCGGGCACACTTTTGGCCACGCGATCGAGGCGGGCATGGGTTATGGCGAGTGGCTTCATGGTGAGGCTGTCGCAGCTGGCATGTGCATGGCCGCAGAAATGTCCCGGCGCATGGGATGGATCAGTCGTGAAGATGTAGAGCGTATCAGGCGCCTGATTGATGCAGCTGGCCTGCCTGTCGACCCGCCTGAAACCCTTTCCGGGGAACGTTTCCTCGAATTAATGGCTGTTGATAAAAAAGTCCAGGCTGGCAAACTGCGCCTCGTTTTGATGCAATCGCTTGGCCAGTCGGTACTTGTTGACCAGTTCGAGCGGGATGCGCTTGAGGCGACTGTTTTCCGCGATTAGGTACCGGAATAGGTGGGCTGTATTTGCTGCTAGTGCATAACCGCCTTTCCCTGATATAATCACACCCCTTTTTCCGCTCACCCAGTTGCAACCAGGAGAGATCGTGGCTGTACGGGTGTCGGCGTGCAATTCGCCAGCGGCTTTTATACGAATTTGAATAATGAGGTGGTTTGTAATGAACCAGGGCTGTTTGCCGCCTAGACAAGGTCTGTATGATCCAGCAAATGAGCATGACGCCTGTGGTGTCGGTTTCGTCGCTCATATCAAGGGTAAGAAAAGTCACGAGATTGTCAGCCAGGGGCTGACCATCCTTGAGCGCCTGACGCATCGTGGTGCTGTTGGTGCCGATCCCAAGGCGGGTGATGGCGCTGGCATGCTGATGCAGATTCCTGACGCTTTTTTGCGTGAAGTTTCCGCTATCGAGCTACCAGCCGAGGGGGCATACGGTATTGGTATGCTGTTTCTTCCCCAGGAGGAGGCTTCGCGCACTGCGCTTGAGGCACTTGTTGAAGAGATAGTCACAGCAGAGGGCCAGAGCGTGTTAGGTTGGCGCACCGTGCCAGTTGACAACAGCTCACTTGGAGTCAGTGTCAAACCGACTGAACCAGTTGTTCGCCAGGTCTTCATCGGACGTGGTGAGGGAACGGCTGACCAGGATGCACTGGAACGCAAGCTGTTCGTGATACACAAGCTCATCGAAGGGCAGTCCAAACAGCGCGAACTTGCAGGTGTTGAGCAGTTCTATGTTAACTCGATGTCCTCCAGAACAATCGTCTACAAGGGCATGCTGCTGGCTAACCAGGTTGGTGAGTACTATATCGACCTGAAAGATGAACGCGTTACCTCTGCACTGGCACTGGTGCACCAGCGTTTCTCGACCAATACATTCCCGACCTGGGATCTTGCACACCCGTTCCGCATGATTGCGCATAATGGCGAGATCAATACCATGCGCGGCAACGTTAACTGGATGGCAGCACGCCGCCAGTCGATGGCGTCTGACATTCTTGGTGAAGACCTAGACAAGGTATGGCCGCTGATTCCGGAAGGTCAGTCGGACTCTGCCTGTTTTGACAATGCACTTGAACTGCTGGTTGCAGGTGGCTATTCACTGATTCATGCCATGATGATGCTGATTCCCGAGGCATGGTCCGGTAACAAGCTGATGGATGACGACCGTCGTGCTTTCTACGAATATCATGCTGCCCTGATGGAGCCATGGGACGGGCCGGCAGCAGTTGCTTTCACCGATGGACGCCAGATCGGTGCAACCCTCGACCGTAACGGTTTGCGCCCTGCGCGTTACCTGATTACCGATGATGATCTTGTTGTCATGGGTTCAGAGATGGGTGTGCTCGAGATTCCAGAAGAGAAAATCATCAAGAAGTGGCGCCTGCAGCCCGGCAAGATGTTCCTCATCGACATGGAGCAGGGCCGCATCATTGATGATGCAGAATTGAAAGCAGAACTGGCCAAGGCACGCCCTTACCAAGAGATGCTCGACTCAAGCCAGATTCATCTCAACGAACTCACCGATCCGGTGACCACGGCAATGTGCCCTGATGATGACCTGTTGCTCGATCTGCAGCAGTCATTCGGTTACACCCAGGAGGACATCAAGTTCCTGCTAACGCCAATGGTGGCAACTGGCCAGGAAGGAACCGGTTCCATGGGTGCGGACAATCCGCCCTCAGTGCTGTCAAACAAGTCAAAGCACCTGTCGACCTACTTCAAACAGAACTTTGCCCAGGTGACCAATCCGCCGATCGATCCGATTCGTGAAGAGATTGTCATGTCACTGGTAACCCTGATCGGTCCACGTCCTAACCTGCTCGGCCTTGATGACGACGGCGCTTACATGCGACTCGAGGCAAGCCAGCCGGTACTCACCAACGAGGACCTGGAGCGCATTCGCAGTATCAAGGATCGTGCCGGTGGCGCCTTCAGAACCAAGACCCTCGACATCTCCTACCCGGCGGATGTCGGTGCCGATGGAATGCGAGAAGCGCTTAATGATCTGTGTGCTGATGCAGAGAAAGCGGTGCTGGGTCATTACAATATTCTGATTCTTTCAGACCGCAGGGTCGATACAGACAGTGTTGCGATTCCAGCCTTGCTGGCAACTTCCGCCGTTCATCACCATCTGATCCGCAAAGGCCTGCGTACTGATACCGGGTTGGTCGTTGAAACAGGTGCTGCACTTGAAGTACACCACTTCGCAACGCTTGCCGGTTATGGTGCAGAGGCAATCAACCCCTGGCTGGCGTTTGAGACCATCAAGTCAATGTATGATCGAATCGATGGTGTTGACGACTATGCAACGGCAAAGGATCGCTACATCAAGGCGGTTGGTAAAGGGCTCAAAAAAGTTATGTCGAAGATGGGTATCTCGACATACCAATCCTACTGTGGTGCTCAGATTTTCGATGCTGTCGGACTCGCGACGCCTTTCCTGCAGGAGTATTTCACCGGCACGACGACCACGATTGAAGGTATCGGGCTCGACGAAGTCTCTGATGAGGCATTCCGCTGGCACCAGGATGCGTTCGGTGACAAGCAAATCTACACAAAGCATCTCGATGTTGGCGGCGACTACGCCTTCCGTCATCGCGGTGAGGCACATAACTGGACTCCGGAGAGCATTGCCAAACTGCAACATGCAGTGCGTGCCAACGATGCATCGACCTATGCAGAGTTTACCAGCCTGATTAATGACCAGAGCGAGCATCTGCTGACACTACGCGGCCTGATGGATTTCAACTGGGCTGAGACAGCTGTTCCGCTCGAAGAGGTTGAGCCTGCTAAAGAGATCGTCAAACGTTTTTCTACCGGCGCCATGTCGTTCGGGAGCATCTCCTACGAGGCGCATTCAACACTCGCGGTCGCCATGAACGCACTCGGTGGCAAGTCCAATACTGGTGAAGGTGGTGAAGAGCCGACACGCTTCAATCCGCTTGAAGATGGCTCCATGAATCCGGAGCGCTCTGCGATCAAGCAGGTCGCCTCCGGCCGTTTTGGTGTGACTACCGAGTACCTGGTCAACTCTGACGATATTCAGATCAAGATGGCACAGGGCGCCAAGCCCGGTGAAGGCGGACAACTGCCAGGCCACAAGGTCAATGCGCAGATTGCACGCGTACGTCATTCAACCCCTGGTGTCGGTCTGATTTCACCGCCACCACACCACGATATTTACTCGATCGAGGATCTTGCGCAGCTGATTCACGACCTCAAGAACGTACAGCCGAAGTCACGTATTTCGGTCAAGCTGGTTTCCGAGGTGGGTGTAGGTACAGTTGCAGCCGGCGTCTCCAAGGCGCACGCAGATCACGTCACTATCTCCGGTTACGATGGTGGTACAGGTGCATCTCCGCTGACCTCTATCAAGCATGCCGGCTCTCCATGGGAGATTGGCCTTGCTGAGACTCACCAGACACTGGTGATGAACAAGCTGCGTGGTCGTATTGCCGTACAGGTAGACGGTGGACTGCGAACCGGTCGTGATGTGGTTATCGGTGCGCTTCTGGGAGCTGACGAATTTGGTTTTGCCACTGCACCACTGATTGCAGAGGGCTGCATCATGATGCGCAAATGCCATCTCAACACCTGTCCAGTCGGTGTCGCAACCCAGGATCCAGAACTGCGCAAGCGCTTCACAGGCAAGCCTGAGCACATCATCAACTACTTCTTCTTCGTTGCTGAAGAGATGCGCCAGATCATGGCGAAGCTCGGATTCAGGAGCGTTGAGGAGATGATTGGTCAGAGTGATCGTCTCGATATGCGCAATGCGATCAACCACTGGAAAGCGAAAGGGCTCGATTACTCTCGCCTGCTGCACAAGCCGGAGGCTGATGCAGACGTAGCGATTCGCCATACTGAGAGCCAGGACCATGGTCTCGACAAGGCGCTTGATCACGAACTGATTGCCCAGGCTCAGCCTGCGCTCGAGAAAGGCGAGAAGGTCACGATTGACATCAACGTCTACAACAACAACCGTACATTCGGCACCATGCTCTCCGGGCGCGTTGCCGAGAAGTATGGTCACGCAGGCCTGCCTGATGACACCATTCACGTCAATGCAAAGGGTACTGCTGGCCAGTCTTTCGGTGCCTGGGTGGCCAAGGGTGTCACCGTTGAGCTTTCAGGTGAAGGTAACGACTATGTCGGTAAGGGTCTCTCTGGCGGACGTTTGATCATCTATCCTCCGCAGGAGTCGAAGATCGGCAAGGCGGAAGAGAACATTATCGTCGGTAACACCGTGCTTTACGGAGCCATCGGTGGTGAATGCTACTTCCGTGGCGTCGGCGGCGAACGTTTCGCTGTACGTAACTCGGGTGCCACAGCTGTTATCGAGGGTGTTGGCGACCATGGTTGTGAATACATGACCGGCGGCATTGTCGTCTGTCTTGGTGAGACCGGACGCAACTTCGCAGCTGGCATGTCTGGTGGCATCGCCTACGTCTTTGACGCAAAGGGTGACTTCGAAAACCGCTGCAACATGGCGCAGGTTGAACTTGAGCCTATCCTTGCAGAGGATGAAGCGCTTGAGTCAAGCGATCACATGGGCGGCGACCTGGAAACCAAGGGGCGTGTTGATGTCAGTCACGACATGACGCGTTTCGATGAGATTCGTTTACGTCAGCTGATCGAGAATCATCTCGCCTACACCAATTCGGAAGTTGCTCGCCGCATTCTCAATCACTGGGACGAAATGCTGCCGAAATTTGTTAAAGTGATGCCTGTTGAATACCGCCGTGCATTGATGGAAATGCAGGCGCAGCAGGTTTCCGATACCAAAGTTGCCTAGCCCGGGGGAAAGTAAGAGATGGGTAAACCAACAGGATTTATGGAATATGAGCGCAAGGACCGCACCTATACACCGGTCAGCGATCGTATTACCAACTTTGCTGAATTTGTCATTCCGCTTTCTGATGACGAGCTGGGCACCCAGGGTGCTCGCTGCATGGACTGCGGTATTCCTTTTTGTCACCAGGGTTGTCCGGTTAATAACCAGATCCCTGACTGGAATGACCTGGTCTTTCATGGTGACTGGCGCGCAGCATCGGACACGTTGCATTCGACCAATAACTTTCCTGAGTTCACCGGACGTATCTGTCCGGCACCATGCCAGGAGTCTTGCACTCTGAACCTGACTGATGAGCCAGTGAGTATTAAAAGCATCGAGTGCGCCATTGTCGACAAGGCGTGGGAAGAGGGCTGGATCAAGCCGCTCATCGCTGAACACAGAACCGGCAAACGTATTGCCGTGGTAGGTTCTGGTCCGGCGGGTATGGCATGTGCTCAACAGCTCGCGCGCGCGGGTCATGATGTCACCCTGTTCGAGAAAGAGCCGCGTATTGGCGGTCTGCTGCGATTCGGTATTCCGGACTTTAAACTCGACAAAAGCATTATTGACCGTCGTATGAGCCAGATGCGCGCAGAGGGCGTTGTCTTCAAGTCACGCACGCATGTCGGTGTTGATATCAAGGCAACTGAAATTCTCGACACTTTCGATGCAGTCGCATTAACAGGTGGTTCTGAAAAGGCACGTGATCTGCCAATTCCGGGACGCGACCTTAACGGTGTCTATTTTGCTATGGACTTTCTCAAGGCGAACACCAAGCACGTGCAGGGTGTTCATGGCGAAGAGGATGTGATCTCGGCCAAGGACAAGCATGTGGTTGTCATCGGTGGTGGTGATACGGGTTCTGACTGTATCGGTACATCCAACCGTCATGGTGCAGCATCTGTTACTCAACTCGAGATTTTGCCACAGCCCCCCGAGAAAGAAGACAAGGGTACCGTGTGGCCGGATTGGCCAAACAAGATGCGCACCTCGACTTCACAGGAAGAGGGTTGTGAGCGTATGTTCTCTGTTGCTTCGAAGGAGTTTATCGACGATGGGGAAGGTAACCTCCTCAAGGCAGTCAAGTGCATCAAGGTCGAGTGGAACAAGGATGAAAGCGGAAACTGGCAGATGAGTGAAGTTGCCGGTTCCGAATTTGAACTGCAGGCGGATATCGCTACCCTGGCAATGGGTTTTGTCCATCCTGTGCATGAAGGTATGCTCGAGCAGCTTGGTGTTGAGCTGGACGGGCGTGGCAACGTGCAGGGTGAAACCGAGGGTGAGAAGGCCTATTACACCTCGATGGACAAGGTGTTTTCAGCTGGAGATATGCGCCGTGGTCAATCATTGGTCGTATGGGCAATTCGCGAAGGACGCCAGTGTGCGCGTTCAATCGATGAATACCTGATGGGGTCGACTGATTTGCCACGCTGAGTTTTCTCATTAAGCGCTTATGATATGCCGGCCTTGAGTCGGCATTCTTTTTAGTGTCGTTCCACGACAGGTTTTATGTTGAAAGCGCGCGGTGGCGCGCACCCACCCTACTTTCTTGTGCTGACAAGAAAGTAGGCAAAGAAACAGCTCCTTACCAGCTCCTGATCGCACGCGACTTGGTCATCACAGCGCGAAAAAAACTCGCGATCTTCGATCACTCAGACAGTTTTTCGCTTATTCCTGTGATGCCCTGCGCCACGCACGGGCGCCGATAACGGAGAGTCCTCTGTTCCATGGGCTGTTGAAGAGTTGCTTCCTACGCACACGTATTCCCTTCGTCATGCCGGCCTTGAGCCGGTATCCATGAGACATGTGCTGTTCTTGATGGTCCCCGACTCAGTCTTCCGACTTATGCGCCCTGTGCAGCAGTTCCTTGACAGCTTCTCGCGGTGACTGTCCTTCGTACAGGATGCGATAAACCTGGTCGGTAATCGGCATCTCGACACCAAGCTCCTGCGCCTTGAAGTAGACTTCGCGCGCTGTATTGATGCCTTCGATCTCTTGCTGAATCTCGGCTTTCGCCTCGTCGATTGTCAGTCCGCGTGCTAGTGCAAGGCCAAGACGGCGGTTGCGTGACTGGTCATCTGTGCAGGTGAGAGTCAGGTCGCCAAGGCCGGCAAGGCCCATGAAAGTTTCAGGGTGTGCGCCAATCGCTGCACCGAGGCGAGTGATTTCAGCCAGTCCTCGCGTGATCAATGCGGCACGCGCGTTGGCACCAAATCCAAGTCCATCAGACATGCCGGCACCAATCGCCATGACATTCTTGCTCGCACCGCCAATCTGTACTCCTACGATGTCGTGGCTTGTGTAGGCACGGAAGGTATCAGAGCTGAAAGCCTCGGCTAGAAACTCTGCATATTTTTCGGAATTTGAGGCAATGGTTATCGCTGTTGGGTAACCGGCTGCTACTTCCTTGGCAAATGTAGGTCCTGAGAGTACGGCTACATCTGTATTTGGTAGCAGTTCATGAGCCACTTCGCTGAGCAGTTTTTTGCTTGACGGGTCGAGCCCCTTGGTTGCCCATGCTATGCGGGCAGTATCAGGATTGATGGTTTTTACCTGGTCGACCACTGCACGGAAAGCGTGGCTGGGAACGACGATCAGTACCTCATCCGTCGTTGCCAGAACCTCTTTTAGATCGCTGTTGGCAGTCAGGTTGTCCGGAAAGGGGATGTCCGGGATGTAACGCTTGTTGCGCCTGTCGCGGTTGTGCGCTTCAACTTCCGGTGGCAGGCCCCATAGTATGACCTGGTGGCCATTATGTGCCAGGAGAATGGCGAGTGCGGTACCCCAGGAACCAGCCCCGAGTACCGCGAATCTCTTTGCCTCAGTGGGACTGCTCACTATCCTGCTCTTGTTGCGCCTGCTGCATGTGTTGCATATAGAGTTGCTCGAAATTAACCGGTGTCAGCAACAGTTGCGGGAAGCTTCCACGGTTGACGAGATCTGACACGGTTTCACGCGCATAGGGAAACAGGACGTTAGGACACTGGATGCCCATGATTGGCCCCATCTGCTCATCAGGTACAATCATAACCTGGAAAATTCCGGCCTGGTGAACCTCGGCCAGGAACGCAGTCTCTTCGCCATTTTTCACGGTGATGGTGACAACCAGCACGACTTCATAGTTATTCTCATCGATCTGGTTAACCTCTGTGTTGAGGTCGAGGCTCATGTCCGGATTCCACTCCTTGAGGAACACCTGTGGAGAATTCGGAGTCTCGAAGGAGAGGTCCTTGGTATAGATACGCTGGAGGTTGAATTGTGGTTCGTTGTTTTCGCTCATGGTTCCTGTTGCCTGAAAGAGTGGTTATTTTGTAGATACCGGAAGCTTCTCTGCTTCCCATGCATGAAGTCCGCCACGCAGATTATAAACTTTTTCAAAGCCGGCCTTGCGCAGGTCGCCGCATGCCGAGCCGCTTTGGTTGCCGCTTTTACAGCTCACAATAACCGGAGTTTGCTTGAACTTTTCCAGGCTATGGATCTGGTTCTTGAAGCCGTTCAGTGGAATACTGCGGGCGTTGACGATGTGTCCCTTGTGGAAATCAGCCATTGGACGTACATCGATTACGACTGCATCCTCACGATTGATCAAATGCGTTGCGCCGACCGGGTCCACGCTGTTTTTCTGTGCCTGCATCAGGTTGAATGCAAGCAGTGCAAGTACGACAAAAAGTGAGGCAACCAGTATCGCGTGGTTGCCAGCGAATTCAATCAGCTGTTCCATATCAAGTCCGTTTCTACGGGTAGAGTATTTGGGGTGTTAGTGTAACCCACTTGTACAGAAAACTTCACGCATCATACCGATTAATTGCAGCAGGCGTGGATCAGCTACCTTGTAGTAGACCCTGTTGGCATCTTTGCGTGCGGAGAGGATCTCCTTGTCGCGCAGAATTGCCAGGTGTTGCGAGATATTACTCTGAGAGGTGCCGACCTGCTCGACAATATCCTGAACGCTGACTTCCTCTTCACCCAGGGTGCAGAGAATTTTCAGGCGTACCGGGTGCGACATCGCCTTGAGTGCACGGGATGCACGGTTGATGTCTGAATCCTCCTCTATAAGCTCCAGATCTGTGATCTCTTCTTGTTTCTGCATCGTCGTGTAATCCTGTAATAACTTCTTATGGAGCATATGCTCCGCTGAATGTAGCATATATTAGAAGATTAGTGTATTCGGAGTTTTGCGGCCTGTCCGGATGTCTCTCTACTGTTTCCATGGAATTAGTCTGTAGCTGTGGATGCAAGTTGCGTTAAAATGGTCAGCAATCAGGATTGGCTGACAGAATTACAGGAACTGACGAAGAACCATGACACGTCCAACAACGACGCTTTTATTGATACTTGATGGCTGGGGACTCGGCGAAAACGAGCCGGATAATGCGATTGAAATGGCCAATACGCCAAATTGGGATCAGCTCTGGAAAGAGTGCCCCCACACGGAGATACGAACTTGCGGACCGGCTGTCGGTCTGCCCAGCGGGCAAATGGGCAACTCTGAAGTTGGCCACCTTAATCTCGGTGCCGGTCGTGTTGTCTACCAGGAATTTACTCGCGTCAGCCGTTCGATCCGTACTGGCTCCTTCTTCTCCAATCGCACCTTGACCTCTGCGGTCGACAAGGCTGCGGAAAATGGCAAAGCTGTCCACATTATCGGTCTGCTCTCTGATGGTGGGGTGCACTCGCATGAATCGCATATTCATGCGGCGATTGGGCTGGCAGTGGAAAAGGGCGTTGAAAATGTCTATGTCCATGCTTTCCTGGATGGGCGTGACACACCGCCAAAGAGTGCGAGTCATTCACTCAAACAGCTCGAAGAGGTGTTCTCGGAGGTGCAGGTTGGCAGGTTGGCAAGCATCATCGGGCGCTACTATGCGATGGACCGTGATCACCGCTGGGAACGTGTACAGGAAGCCTATGACCTGCTCACCCAGGGCAAGTCACTACATACCGCGGCGAGTGGAATGGAGGGGCTCGAGGCTGCCTATGAGCGTGGTGAGACAGATGAATTTGTCAGGGCGACTGCGATTCAACCGGCAGGCAGTGCACCTGTAGAGATGGAAGATGGTGACGTGGTGTTGTCGATGAACTATCGCTCAGACCGTGCACGTCAGTTTACCCGTGCTTTTATCGAACCCGATTTTGACGGCTTCGAACGTGAAGTTGTACCGCAGCTTGCCGACTACGTCAGCCTCACCGAGTACAACAGCGAATTTGATATACCGGTTGCATTTCCTCCGGAAAAATTACCCAACGGTTTCGGTGAGTATATTGGCAAGCTTGGTCTTCACCAGCTGCGCCTGGCCGAAACAGAGAAGTATGCGCATGTGACTTTCTTTTTCAACGGTGGCGTCGAGGAACCCTACGAGGGTGAAAAGCGTATCCTTGTTCCATCACCCAAGGTTGCGACCTATGATATGCAGCCGGAAATGAGTGCCCGCGAGGTGACTGATAACCTGGTCGAGGCAATGCACAGCGGCGAATACGACACAATTATTTGCAATTTTGCCAATACCGACATGGTTGGGCATACGGGTATCATCGATTCCGCGATCAAGGCAGTTGAAACGATTGATGAATGCCTCAGCAGGATTCGTGAGGCCTTGCACGAGGTTGGTGGTGCTGCCCTGGTGACGGCAGATCATGGCAATGTCGAAAAGATGGTTAACCGTGAATCCGGTCAGGCTTACACGGCGCATACGACCAATCCGGTTCCTCTTGTCTATATCGGTGAACGTGAAGCAAAACTGATGGAGTCGGGATCACTGAGTGATGTCGCTCCGACACTTCTGCGTATCATGGAGTTGCCACAGCCAAATGAAATGACTGGCCAGCCCTTGATTGAATTCGTGGAAAAGGGCGAGGAGGCTGCGGCCTGAACGTGCTTCCGCATGCCATGAAACAGCTGTTGCTGTGCATGGCTTGTATTGTACTGGCACTTCCTGCTGTCGCGCAGGAGCCATCAATCGAGCAGCTCGAACTCGAGGCCGTTAAAGCGAAAATTGGTCTGCTGACGCAGCAGCTTCAGGATGAACAGCAGCAGCGTGATACGGATGTGCGGCTGCTAAAAGAGACAGACGAGAAGATCTCGAACCAGTCAGCACAATTATCCACAACAGGTGAAGAGATCGCTGCAGTAAGGGCGCGTACTGTGGAGCTCGAAGAGCGTCTCGGACCACTGCGTGAACAGCTGGCAAATCAGCGACAACATCTTGCCCAGCAGGTCAGTGCCTCGTGGCGCATGGGACGTCAGCAGTTTCTCAAGTTACTGCTCAAGCAGGATGATCCGGCGCGACTCTCGCGCATACTCACATACTATGGCTATCTGAATCGTGCCCGCATCGGGATTATCGACGAGATTCGTGTCTCCTATGATCAACTGCAGGAGGTCAACCTTGCACTTGTAACCCAAAGAGAGTCACTCGAGTCGCATCTTGATGAGCAGGCGCGTCTAGTATCCCTGCTGCAGGCCGCAAGGATGGAACAGCAGCAGATTGTCGATCACTGGAACAGCTCGATTGGCTCGAGTCAGCAACAGATCGCGCAATTGGCAAAAGACGCCGAGGATCTGAATCAGTTACTTGTCAGCATCGACAAGGCGATCCCCGAGGAATTCAGGAAGCTGGGTGACAAGGGTTTCGCTGCACTCAAAGGGCAACTCGTGTGGCCGGTGAGTGGAAAAATTACCAGACAATTCGGTGAGAAGCTTTCCGGTGGGGTAGTTCTTGAAGGATTGGTTGTTTCACTACCCGAGGGCAAGCCGGTAAGAAGTGTGCATGGTGGTACGGTGGTTTTTGCTGACTGGCTGCGCGGCTACGGCATGATGGTGATTGTCGAGCATGACAGCGGCTTCATGACGCTTTATGGTTATAATCAGGAATTATTAAAGCGTGTCGGCGACAAAGTGGAAGCCGGCGAGATAATTGGCCTGTCAGGCCGCAGCGGCGGTCAGAAAAAGGGCTCACTCTATTTTGCGGTGCGCCGCGGTGAGCGTGCTATGAATCCAACGCACTGGTGTCGTGCAGTATCTAAAGGGAAGGTTGGCTAGTGAAAAGAGAACTGCTGTTAACTCTGATTGTATGCATGGCCCTTGGCGTCGGCGGGATTGCCGTGGCAGAAGAGAGCGTTGCGGAAGCGGAGGCGGAAGTCGAAAAGGAAAAAATTGCGCCGCTCGAATCACTGCGACAGTTTGCAGAGGTGTTTACCCGGGTCAAACAGTCCTATGTCGAGGAAGTGGATGATGACGAGCTGATTCGTTTCGCCATTCGCGGCATGCTCGACGGGCTTGATCCGCATTCTGATTTCGTCATTGAGGATGACTACGAGGAGTTGCAAGAGAATACCAGTGGCGAGTTTGGCGGCCTTGGTATTGAGGTCGGCATGGAAGATGGATTCGTCAAGGTGATTTCACCGATCGACGATACCCCGGCAGCAGCAGCGGGTGTCAAAGCGGGTGATCTCATCATTCGTCTTGATGATAAACCGGTCAAGGGTATGACGCTTAATGAAGCTGTCGATGTCATGCGCGGCAAGCCGGGTACCAGCATCACCCTGACTATTTTACGTGAGGGTGCAGATGCGCCAGTGGTCGTTAGAATTGAACGTGACATTATTCGTGTGAAGAGCGTCAAGGGACGCCTGCTTGAGAAGTCCTACGCCTATATCCGAATCTCGAATTTCCAGCAGCATACCTCGAAGGATATGGTCAAGCGCATAGATAACCTGCGTGAGGACTCCGAGGGACCGCTCAAGGGTCTGATTCTCGATCTGCGTAACAACCCGGGCGGGGTTTTGAATGGTGCGGTGGCTGTCAGTGATGCATTTATCACCGAGGGAGAGATCGTCTATACCAAGGGGCGTACAAAAAGCTCCATGAGTCGCTTTGCTGCCAAACCGGATGATATTCTCGATGGCGCGCCAATAGTGGTATTGGTCAATGAAGGTTCTGCCTCAGCTTCGGAGATTGTCGCAGGCGCATTGCAGGATCACCAGAGAGCAATCATCATTGGGCGCACGACCTTTGGAAAGGGCTCAGTTCAGACGGTTATTCCTGTCGATGAGAAATCTGCCGTCAAGATCACCACTGCACGCTATTTCACGCCAAAAGGGCGCTCTATCCAGGCCGAGGGTATCGTGCCTGATATTGAATTGCAGCCACTCACAGTGGAACTGAAAGAGAAAAAACTGGCCTTGGTAAGAGAGTCAGCCCTCAGCGGCCATCTGGTCAATCATGACGAGGAAGATACAGATCCGGAGCAAGCACCAGCTAACGGGGAGAGTGGCGAGGTGGAAGCGGAGCCAGAAAAGAAGGAGAGTGATGCCCCACTGGTTGTCGAGGATTTCATGCTCAACGAAGCACTCAATCTTCTTAAAGGGCCCCATATTTTTGGCCGACAAGGAGGCGAGTGATGCCTTCGGTCATCGTGCCATTGGCCCAGGGATGTGAAGAGCTTGAGGCGGTCACCATCATCGATTTGCTGCGCCGTGCCGGCGTGAGTGTGGTGACGGTTGGGCTGGACAGTGAAACTGTTACTGCCAGTCGTGGCGTGCGCCTGTTGCCTGATAAGACGATCGACGACGTGATCGACGATGAGTTCGATATGATTGTCCTGCCCGGCGGGCTGCCAGGTGCGGATAACCTCAACGCAGATCCACGAATTCACACGCTACTTAAGCGAATCAGGCAACAAAATGGCTTTACTGCGGCAATTTGTGCTGCACCCAAGGTGCTGGCAACAGCCGGTCTGCTCGATGGTTGCACGGTAACGGCCTATCCAGGTGTGCTGGAAGCGATCGAACTGCCAGGCAGCAAAGTTAGTGGTGCCGCAGTGGAGATTGACGCTAAGGTAATTACCTCGAGGGGCCCAGGCACGGCAATGGATTTTGCACTTGATCTGGTTGAGCAGCTTGTTGGAGGGGAGAAGCGCGAGGAAGTGGAAAAGGCGCTGGTTCGCTAAATCCTGATGATCGAAAATTGCTCATGCAGCAATTGGCGTTGTATCATTGATCCATTCATACAGGACGTGCAGATACGCTAAAATAAAATCTGTCACCATCCGTCGAAACTAATACAGAGAAGTTTTCATGCAGGAAAAAGAGATTACCATCGGTGTCGAAGCGGCCTATCTTGAGGAGCAGTCGACACCTGCTGACGGACAGTATGCGTTCAGTTACACCATCACCATCCACAATACCGGTGGTCAGCCGGCAAAGTTGATTAATCGCCACTGGATCATCACAGACGCGAATGGAAAAATTGATGAAGTACGCGGTGAGGGAGTGGTTGGAGAGCAGCCCTACCTGAAACCGGGTGAGGCCTTCCGCTATACCAGCGGTGCAATTCTGGACACGCCGGTGGGTGCCATGGAAGGGGAGTACGAGATGCAGGATGACGCGGGTGAGATGTTTCTCGCACAGATTCCACCTTTCTCACTGGCGGTACCGAATCGTTTGAACTAACCTTGCCACGCAGTGCCGTGTAGGAGGCCCGCCCCTGACCGCCAGGGGCGCTACACTCCATGACCTGTCACGCCTTATCTCCGCCTGATCGCTCCAAACCACGGCGCGAAAGGAACTCGCTCACTGCGTTCGTTCAGACACCCTTTCGCTTGCCCCGTGGTTTTCCGCTGGCTCCGCTAACGGCGAGCCAGCCCATGGAGTGTATCGCCTGCGACCTCTTTCACCATCAGATATCAGCTCGCCGCATACTCCAGTGACTTGTCGAGTTCGTGAACCGTGAAGGTCATGCTGTCGAGGTCACCGAGAACCCAGCTTGCAGGTGCAGTCCCTAGACCGCCGACGGTGCCGGCATCAATATACTGCGTTGTACCACCCTTGATGTTATCCAGTTTTTCGATCGAGGTTTTGTGGCTGTGGCCACAGCAGACGATATCCCAGTCACCGGTGACGGCCATGGCTCTCGCATAGTGTGGGTAATGAACCAGAAAAATGCGTTTGCCTGCGAGTTCGATACCGGCATCCTGCCCATAATAATGAATCATTGAGCCGGGTTTGCTCGACTGTCGCGACATCGACACCAGGTCGCCGGTATTGTTGCCGTGGATAACGTGAATCGGGACACCGAGCGCATTGAGTGGTTGCAGGCTGCTGGGCGCGACCACGTCTCCGCAGTGTAGAATCGCCTCGGCACCAGCTTGCACGGCAGCCTTGGCCGCTGCTACCATCAGCAGGATGTGATCATGGCTGTCTGTAATAATGCCGATTTTCATTTACCAGCAACTCCCAATTTGGATGCCCGTCGCGATTAAGGGGTGCAATTCTCGCACAAAATGCTTTGCAAGGCATTGTATTGAACAATAAAAAACCCCGGTACATGACCGGGGTTTCGCTTGCGTGATGTTTTTGGCTTAGAAAGCAGGTTTTTCCGGAGCATCGTTATAGCGGGCGATGCTGTCTGTGATCTCTTTCTTGGCCTCTTCCGGGCCTTCCCAGCCGATAATCTTGACCCACTTGCCGCTTTCGAGATCCTTGTAGTGTTCGAAAAAGTGCGAGATACGATCGAGGAGTTCCTGTGACATATCACGAAAGCTCTGTATGTCACGGTAGCAGCGAGTCAGCTTGTCTTTTGGCACTGCCAGAACCTTGGCATCCATTCCTGCCTCGTCTTCCATCTGCAGGACGCCGACCGGGCGAACCTGGATCACGGAGCCGGGAATCAGCGGGTAGGGAGTGACAACCAGTACGTCGCACGGGTCGCCGTCATCCGAGAGTGAATGAGGAACATAACCGTAGTTACACGGGTAGTGCATGGCAGTAGCCATGAAGCGGTCGACAAACATCGCGCCTGTATCTTTATCAACTTCATACTTGACCGGGTCAGCATGTGACGGGATCTCGATGATGACATTGACCTCGTTTGGCGTGCCGCTCCCTGCGGTGACTTTATCCAGATTCATGGTGATATATCCCCTTTTCTCTCTTGATTAGGTGATTGATTATATATGTTGCGGTGCAAAAATCGACAAAAATATACAGAAATTAGCGTCATACACTGGTGAAATCTGTTTTTTCCTCGCAATCCCCTGAAAAACAGAAAGGGAGGCAATTGCCTCCCTTTCCGGTTTCATGCCGAGCTTCGATTAAAGTTCGAAGTTCTCCAGCTTGCGTTCTACGCCGGCCAACTTCAGGGTGACATAGTCAGGCATGCCGTTGTCGTCGTAGGGAGGGTAGGACTCACCCTTGATCAAAGGATAGAGATACTCTTTACAACCATCAGTGATACCGAAACCATCTTCAGAGATGTATTCCATTGGCATCATCTTCTCAACGTTTGCCACCTCGGAGAGAGGCGCTTCGCCGATGCTCCACTTATAGGGCGATGATGATTCGCGCACGACGGTTGGCATGATTGAGTTTTTACCCTCAAGAGCCTTTTCTACACCGGCCTTGCCGAGAGCGTAAGCCTGCTCGACATCAGAACCGGATGCGAGGTGACGTGCTGCACGCTGCAGGTAGTCAGCAACAGCCCAGTGAAATTTGTAACCAAGCGCATCCGTGATCATGTTGGCAACAACAGGTGCCGCACCGCCAAGCTGTGCATGGCCGAAAGAGTCACGCGTACCCTGTTCAGCAAGGAAAGTGCCATCAGGATAGTGAGCGCCCTCGGAAACCACGATGGTGCAGTAACCGTACTCCTTGACCTTGGCGTCAACTGCGGCAAGGAATTTCTCCTGGTCGAATTCAACTTCCGGGAAAAGGGTAACAACAGGAATGCCGTAGTCCTCGACCAGTGCGCCTGCTGCCGCGATCCAGCCGGCGTGGCGTCCCATAACCTCGATGACAAAAATCTTGGTCGAGGTTTTAGCCATAGAGCGTACGTCGTAGGAGGCTTCCAGGGTGGAAACGGCAATATACTTGGCAACTGAGCCAAAGCCGGGGCAGTTGTCAGTAATCGGCAGATCGTTATCGACAGTTTTTGGAATGTGGATCGCCTGTACAGGGAAGCCCATTTTTTCAGAGAGCTGGGAAACCTTGAAGCAGGTATCAGCCGAGTCGCCGCCGCCGTTGTAGAAGAAGTAGCCGATGTTGTGTGCTTTGAAAATCTCGATCAGGCGTTCGTATTCACGCTTGTTGTCCTCGAGACTCTTGAGCTTGAAGCGGCATGAGCCGAAAGCGCCGGAAGGCGTATGTTTCAGAGCGGCAATCGCTTCATCAGACTCCTGGCTGGTGTCGATCAGTTCCTCGGTCAGTGCGCCGATGATACCGTTACGGCCAGCATAGACATTTGCGATCTTGTCAGGGTGCTGGCGGGCAGTCTCAATGACGCCACAGGCAGATGCGTTGATCACTGAGGTGACACCGCCGGACTGGGCATAAAATGCGTTTTTTGCACTCATGTTTCTACTCCAATTGATTTCAAATTATTGATTAAAAGTGTTTTGTTTCTGCCGCCGCTGCCATGCAGGCAATAATGCCCGGGTGGAATCAGCGACGTGTCTGGATCTCTCCGCGCTCTGCAGGCGAATCTCGGCATCTGCCAGCTGGTAGGGCCTTGTTTCCCCGTAACCTTCCTTGAGTGTGGTCTCAATGAGCCATTTCTCAGTTTTGTTGATGTCAGGTATTACGGCCATCGGGTGTTAACTGCTTCTCTGTAAAAACGGGTATTTTGCATAAAAATGGCACGAAAAGCGCCATAATTTTGCTCAAACCGCATAAATATAGTGAATTTTACCCGTGTTTGAAGCATGCTACTTGAAAAATTAGTGAAAATAGCTTATCTGTGTGTGTCACGGCTCGCAATCCAAATGTCTGGATGTGGCCATGCAAATAATTAATCAACAAAAACGTGCAGTTGCAGCAATTGACAACTGCCATCGGATAACAAACTGGAAGCAGTATGCGAATGATACTTATGGGCCCTCCGGGTGCGGGCAAGGCTTCACTGGCAAAAAAAATCGCCAAGGCTCTCAAAATACCCCGTATTCACCTGCAGGACAGGCTGACCAGCATGGCCGGAGAAGAGACTGAACTCGGACGCCTTGTCGGTGAACTGATCACTGCCTGTGCGCTGATCCCTGACGAGGTCATTTCAACTGCGCTGCATGAGGAGATCGAAACCGCCAGAGAGGGTTTTATCATTGATGGTTTTCCACGCGATCCGGCACAGGCGGCCCAGCTCGACAACTTTCTCAAGGGCGTAGGGGCGCCACTCGAACTGATTATCGAGGTGCATGCAGACAATGATGACCTGATGGAGCGTCTCGTCGGCATGCTCGAGTGCGGTACTTGCGGAACCAAGTACAACACCTATACAAAACCACCCATGGTGGAGGGCATGTGCGATATGTGCGGTGGCCGGATTGCAAGACGCCCGGCAGATTACGAGGAGACGGTGGCCAACAAGCTGCGCAATTGCGAGGTCAGCATTGCCGAAATTCTCAGCTACTTCAAATCGCAAAAAATTGCTCATCAGTTGTACGGTCTTGCCGATAGGGAAGATGCCTATGAACGTGCCATGGAGATCATCAAGTCTGTCGAGAGGATTCCGTTGGTAGACATGGAAGCGGTCCAGGAAGAAAAGAGCGCTGGCAAGAAGAAGCGCGGCAAGGCAAGCGCCAAGAAAAAGAGTGAAGCTGCACCTGCTGTAGACCAGAAGAGTAAAGCGACTGAGAAGGGGGCTGCAAAGAAGGCAGCGAAGAAAGCTGTAAAAAAAGCAGCGCAAAAAGCGCC
>NZ_MPRK01000002.1 GCF_002021095.1 Solemya elarraichensis gill symbiont
CAAGGGCCGTTCCAATACCGATAAACATGCCGGCAATCATGATACCAACGGCGATGTTGCCTTCGGCAAGCTTGTCGGGGATGCTGAAATTGACAATGTGACTGAAGAGCTTGCAGCCCATCCACATGAAAAACAGCACCATGATGCCACCGGTAGCGACATAAATGATGTTGAGAAAAAGCGGGTCGAGGTCTGTCATTAAATCCTCCGGGATTCGCCCGTTTAAATACGGGCCTGTTGTTCTTTATTGTGTATTTAGTATAGCTGAATCAGCCAGGCCATGGCCTTGGCTCTATATCCACTCCTGCGGCTTGAGATAACGCTCATAGAGAAGAGACTCGGGTGAACCGGGTTCTGGAGACCAGTTATATCGCCACTTCACCAGTGACGGCAGTGACATCAGGATTGATTCGGTACGGCCGCCGCTCTGCAGGCCGAAAATGGTGCCACGGTCATAGACCAGGTTGATCTCGACATAGCGCCCGCGCCGGTAGAGCTGGAAATCACGTTCGCGTTCACCGTAAGGTGTTTCGCGACGTATCTGTACGATTGGCAGATAGGCATCGATATAGGCGTTGCCAACGCTCTGCATGAATTTGAATGTCTTCTCAAAGCCCCACTCGTTGAGGTCGTCGAAAAAGAGCCCCCCGACACCGCGGGTCTCATTGCGGTGCTTTAGAAAAAAGTATTCATCACACCATTTCTTGTAGTCGGAATAGACGTTCTCACCAAAAGGGTCGCATGCGGCCTTTGCTTTTGTGTGCCAGTGAATCACATCCTCTTCAAACGGGTAGTAGGGCGTCAGGTCAAAACCGCCGCCAAACCACCACACCGGGTCTTCTGTTTCGTGTTCGGCGACAAAAAAACGCACATTGGCATGTGATGTCGGTACGTAGGGATTGTGAGGATGTATGACTAGCGACACGCCCATCGCCTGGAAACTGCGTCCGGCCAGTTCGGGGCGTGCAGCGGTTGCCGACGGTGGCAGCTGTGTGCCATGAACATGTGAGAAATTTACACCGGCTTTTTCAAAAACCTTGCTGCCTTCCATGACACGTGTGCGCCCGCCTCCGCCGGCTTCACGTTCCCAGCTCTCCTCAAGAAAGCCTTCGCCGCCATCCTCTTCGGCAAGTGCGTTGCAGATGCTGTCTTGCAGGCCCAAGAGGTAGTTTTTTACATCATTGATCGATATTTCATTCATCTTTTTGTTCTCATGCCCGCAGAAGGGTGCCGCTTGCGGCATCACGGATCTCGGTCGGTCTGTCGAGTTGCCCCGTGGCGCCGTTGACGATCATATCAGGAAGCCCCCGGAGTCGTTTGCGCACCTGCAAAGGGTTACGTGCCGGTTCCTTGCCGGAGGTGTTTGCACTGGTTGAAATGAGTGCGCCACCGAAGACGCTACACAGGTCACTGGCAAGAGGATGTGCAGTCACGCGTACAGCAATCGCGTCTCGTCCACCGGTAATCCATGCCGGAACATCGGCTGCGGCAGGTACAACCCAGGTAACAGGTCCGGGCCAGCTCTCCTCAAGTTCCTTTGTGGTGATATCGTCGACGCAGATATAGGGCGCAAGCTGCTCGATCGCTGAGGCGATCAGAATCAGCCCTTTTTCAGGCGCCCTGCCCTTGAGCCACAACAGTCGTGCGACTGCATGCGGATCGAGCGGATCACAGCCGAGGCCGTAAACGGCCTCGGTCGGGTAGGCGATGACGCCGCCGCTATAGAGACAACGCCTGGCCTCACGCAATTGCCACGCAGGCAATTGTGATTCGCTCAAAGCTGTTCCTGCAGTTCCTTGTCAGCTGCCATGACAGCTTCAGCGTTGGCAGCACGTTCAGCTGCGACGCGTCCGGCAAGCTCACTGTCAGCCAGTGACAGCATCTGTGCAGCAAGATAGGCGGCGTTTTTCGCACCGGCGCTACCGACCGCAACAGAGGCGACGGGAATACCGCCTGGCATCATGACAGTAGAGAAGAGTGAATCAAGACCTTGCATGGGGCCTGCATCCATGGGGATGCCGATAACCGGCTTGAGAGTCAGTCCGGCAACAGTACCGGCCAAATGTGCAGCAAGACCGGCAGCACAGATAAAGACATTACAGCCGCGCGCCTCAGCATCCTTGACGTACGCATGCGTGGCCGCGGGGGTGCGATGCGCAGAAGTGATTTTTACCTCGAACGGTACCTCGAGGGATTTAAGAATGTCGAGAGTCTTCTCGATCACCGGCAGGTCCGACTTCGAACCCATCAGAACAGCAACGAATGGTTTACTCATAATTGATTCCTTTTTCGGGAAAAGAGAGCGAAGATAACTATTTATTCTCCTTAAGGCAAGATGTATAGAAAATGGGCGGATCACTGATCAAGAGTCAATTCAGACCGACTTGGTGGCTGAAAAGCCCACACTTTCAGACATTCTGGCCGGTTTTTTTCGCACGCCAGCGCTTTGAGGGGCGTCAAGAGCGCTTCAATTTGCCGGATGGCGATTTTGTTGACCTTGTCTGGGGAGGTGGCGATGGGCCACTGGTCATGGTTGTTCATGGCCTGGAGGGCTCGATTGATTCACATTATGCTGCAGCAATGATGAATTCGCTGCAAATAAACGGATATAGTGCCATTATCATGCATTTTCGCGGCTGTAGTGGTGAGCCAAGCCGGTTTGATCGAGCCTATCATTCGGGCGATACAGCCGATATTTCCGCTGTTGCAACACATATTGTAGAGGTAACTGGCAAGCCACTGTACGCGATAATTGGTTATTCGCTGGGAGCCAACGCGATGCTCAAGTGGCTGGGTGAAGCGGGTGACGATGCAATACCGCAATCTGCTGTTGCAGTCTCTATTCCTTTTCGTCTCGAGCTTGCGGCAAAGCGTTTGCAGCAGGGCGGTTCACGCATTTATCAGTCCTACCTGTTGCGCAAAATGCGCGTGGCCTACCAGCGCAAGTTCAGTAAGCGCCCTTCCCCACTAGATATCGACCCTGCCGATTTAAAGGATTTTTTCCAGTTTGATGATCAGATCACCGCGCCATTACATGGTTTTGACGGAGTCGATGACTATTATCGACGCAGCAGTTGCCGGCAGTATCTCCGCGGCATTCGCAGGCGCACGCTGATCATTCACTCAAGTGACGATCCCTTTATGTATCCGCATGCAGCACCTGAACCAGCTGAACTGTCGGAGCATGTCACACTCGAATTGACTGAACACGGGGGGCATGTCGGATTCATGACTGGCAGTTTGCCAAAACGCTGGCTCGAGAAGCGCATTATCGAGTTCCTTAAATCAAACGAGACCCCGGTCGGCCATTGATTCAGCGCCATCGGCGGTAACAATAATGTGATCCAGCAGGCGTACTTCGACCAATGCCAGCGCCGATTTAATCTTTTCCGTAATAGCGATATCCGCCCTGCTCGGTTCGGCAACTCCGGATGGATGGTTGTGCGCAAGAATTACGGCTGCGGCATTATGCTGCAGGACGCGTTTGACAACCTCGCGAGGATGCACGCTCGCACCATCGATGGTGCCGCTGAAGAGCGTATCGAAACTGATAACCCGGTGTCTTGTATCGAGAAAGAGTACGCCAAAGAGTTCGCGTGTTGCGCTGCCAATCTCTGCCCGCAGGTAGTTGAACGCCCTGTCAGGCGATGTGAGTTCGACGCCGCGTTTAATTTTTTCGCCGTGGTAGCGACGCGTCATCTCGACGACTGCCTGCAGCTGGGCAAACTTTGCATCACCGAGACCGGCTGCCTTGCAGAAACGCTGCCTGTCGGCAGCTAACAGGTTACGCAGGCCGTCAAAATCGGCGAGCAGTTCCCGTGCCAGGTCCACGGCGCTCTTGCCCTTGACTCCGGTGCGCAGAAAAATCGCCAACAGTTCGGCGTCCGATAGCGCAGACGCACCTCGCTGAAGCAGTTTTTCCCTTGGTCTTTCCGTGCTTGGCCAGTCACTGATTGCCATTCCCATACTCCATTCATGGTGAGCATAGAGTCTGGCAAAATTTGCCTGAAAAAGCCTGCAGTAGTATGCAAGTGCCGTTGCTGAACACCGGCTGTTTTGGTTTAGAGCACCTTGGAATAGCGGGTGGTAGCGCCATCCCTGTCGAGGTAGGCATCGAATTGCATGCAGATGTTGCGAATTAGCAGTCGACCACGTTGATGAACGGTGATCTTATTATTTTCCACGACAAGTAGCTCATCATCGATCATTCCCTGCAGGCGTTCCAGTTCTTTAGCGAAGTGGTCTGCAAAATTGATGCGCCATTTGCGCTCAAATGAAGTGATATCGAGCTGAAAGTTGCAGATCAGGCGGGTGATGACGTCGCGACGGATCATGTCGTCAAGCGTCAGCATGAGGCCATGCGAAACAGCCAGCTCACCGGCATCGATACGTGCGTTATAGTCATCCAGGCCACGCATGTTCTGTGCGTAGACATTGCCGATCATGCCGATTGAGGTGACACCGATACCGATCAGGTCACAGTCTGCGTGGGTCGAGTAGCCCTGGAAGTTACGATACAGGGTGCCCGCCTTCTGGTGTGCCACGAGCTCATCTTCCGGCTTGGCGAAGTGATCCATACCGATGTAAACATAACCCGCCTCGGCCAGTTTGCTACCGGTACGGCGCAGGATCTCAAGTTTCTCTTCAGGTGGCGGCAGCTCATCTTCATTGATGCGACGCTGCGGCTTGAAGCGCTCTGGCAGGTGTGCATAGTTGAATACTGACAGGCGGTCGGGCGAAATCTCGATCATGCGATCGAGGGTGCGGTCAAAACTATCCGCAGTTTGCAGAGGCAGGCCGTAGATCAGGTCGACACTAACGGACTTGAAGCCGGCATCGCGAGCGGCAGTCAGTACCTCGATGGTCTGTTCCTCGGGCTGAATGCGGTTCACCGCAACCTGCACCTTGTGATCAAAATCCTGCACGCCGAGGCTGATGCGGTTGAAACCGATTTCGCGCAGTTGCATCACCTTCTCACGGTCTGCTTCACGCGGGTCGATCTCGATTGAGTACTCGCCTGAATCATCATCGACCAGCTGGAATGCCTCGCCTGTCTTCAGCATTAACTCGTGCATCTGCTCGTTGCTGATGAAAGTCGGTGTGCCGCCACCCCAGTGCAGCTGCCTGACCTGGCGCGACGAGTCGAACAGCGCGGATTGCATCTCAAGTTCCTTGTAGACGCGTTCCAGGTAAGGCTGTGCCTTGCTTCTGTCCTTGGTTGCAATCTTGTTGCAGGCGCAGAAGAAGCAGACAGTGTCGCAAAAAGGGATGTGGAAATAGAGCGACAGGCCACGGTCAGTGCGATTGGAGTCCTCGGCAGCTGTACGGTAATCAGCAGCAGTAAAGCTGTCATCAAATTGCAGCGCAGTTGGATAGGAGGTATAGCGCGGACCGCTGAGGTCGTAGCGCTTGATCAGTTCGGGATCGAGTATCAGGGGATTGTCCATCAAGGCATTCTAAGGCGAAAAGCGTTATGTTTAAAGGGTTATTGGCTATTGGCCGTTAGTTATTGGTTGTTAGTCATTTAGTCGCTAGGTGCCTGAAGATTATTGTGAGCGCTTACTACCTCTGCAGATTCCTATCTGATAATCTATCTGCTGAAAACAGTTCTTAACAGGAAAGCAGCCTTGTCTTTACTGGGGCGTCATATATTACTGGGTGTCAGCGGCGGAATTGCAGCCTACAAATCCGCAGAACTTGCGCGTCTGCTGGTCAAGGCTGGCGCCGAGGTGCGTGTAGTTATGACAACTGCAGCGACCGAGTTCGTCGGTCCTATGACATTTCAGGCGTTGACAGGCCACACGGTCAGGAGCGGGCTATTCGACGAGGAGCACGAGGCGGCGATGGGCCACATTGAACTGGCACGCTGGGCTGACCTGGTAGTGATTGCTCCTGCTACGGCAGACCTGATGGCGCGTCTTGCCCATGGTGAGGCAGATGACCTGCTGACGACACTGGTTCTGGCAACACCGGCAGCGGTTGCGATAGCCCCGGCAATGAACCAGCAGATGTGGGCCGATGCTGCTACGCAGGCGAATCTTGAACTGCTGGGTGAGCGAGAATACCAGCTATGGGGTCCGGCAGCCGGAGAACAGGCGTGTGGCGATGTCGGCATGGGCAGGATGATTGAGCCAGTAGAGATTGCTGAGAAGATAAATGCCAGTTTTCCGGCAGGTCGTCTGGATGGCGTCAGTGCCATGGTCACGGCAGGGCCGACTTATGAAGCATTGGATCCGGTGCGTTTTATCGGTAACCGCAGCTCGGGCAAGATGGGTTTTGCAGTGGCCCAGGCGTTGGTTGAGCAAGGTGCCGAGGTAACCCTGGTTGCTGGGCCAGTCAAGCTTGAAACACCGAAGGGTGTACGGCGTATCGATGTTGAATCGGCGGCAGAAATGCACGCGACCGTGATGGACTCTATCGCTAACCAGGCACTGTTCGTGGCGAGTGCCGCTGTGGCCGATTACCGACCGGCAGATGTCGCCAGCGGAAAAATCAAGAAATCGGCACAGAGTATGACGCTGGAGCTGGTTTGCAACCCGGATATTCTCGCCGATGTTGCTGCCCTGCCCGGAGCGCCCTTTTGTGTCGGTTTTGCCGCCGAGACGCACGACGTTGTCCGGCATGCTGAAGAGAAGCGCACACGCAAAAATTTACACATGATCGCGGCCAACCATGTTGGCGGCGAAACAGGCGGTTTTGATGCGGCAGAGAATGCCCTGACTGTCTTGTGGAAGAATGGCAGCACCGAGCTGCCGATGATGGATAAACAGCGGCTGGCCCACAAGTTGGTCGAGCTGATATGTGATCAATTAAATGAGCAAAATAATGCATGAACTCGAACTGAAGATACTCGACCAACGTCTTGGACATGAATTCCCCCTGCCCGCCTACGCCACGCCCGGCTCGGCCGGCATGGACCTGCGCGCGATGCTGGATGAATCCATGCAGCTGGCACCCGGTGACACCAAGCTGATTCCGACCGGTATCGCCATTCATATTGGTGATCCCAAACTTGCTGCGGTGATACTGCCGCGCTCGGGGCTGGGTCACAAGCACGGTATCGTTCTCGGCAACCTGGTTGGCCTGATTGATTCCGATTACCAGGGTGAACTGTTCGTCTCCTGCTGGAACCGTGGCAGCGAGGGGTTTCGCGTAGAGATCGGTGAACGGCTTGCACAACTGGTGGTACTGCCAGTGGTACAGGCACAGTTCACACTTGTTGACGAGTTTGACACGAGTGATCGTGGTGAGGGCGGCTTTGGCCATTCCGGGCGTCACTGAAGGAGTATAGCGATGGGACTGACAACTGACGGCGCAAAAAATGTCGCACACGTATTAACGGAAGCCCTGCCCTACATTCAGCGCTTTCGTGGAAAAACCGTGGTGATCAAGTATGGCGGCAATGCCATGGTCGACGAAGATCTGAAAAGAGGCTTTGCACGTGACGTTGTGCTGATGAAAACGGTCGGCATCAATCCGGTCGTTGTCCACGGCGGTGGTCCGCAGATCGGCAGCCTGTTGCAGAGGTTGGGCAAGGAGAGCGAATTCGTTCAGGGCATGCGCGTCACTGATGCAGAGACCATGGACGTGGTCGAGATGGTGCTTGGCGGGCTGGTCAACAAGGAGATCGTCAACCTCATCAATCGCCATGGTGGATCAGCGGTTGGTCTCACCGGCAAGGATGGCGACCTGATTCATGCAAAACGCCTGCAAATGCGCAGTAATGCACCCGAGCTGGATGTGCCCGAGATTATCGATATTGGCCATGTTGGTGAGGTCGAGAGCATTGATGCCTCGGTTGTCGATATGCTCGTACACGGCAATTTTATTCCGGTTATCGCGCCTATCGGTGTTGGCAAGGATGGTCTCAGCTACAACATCAACGCTGACCTGGTGGCAGGCAAGATGGCAGAAGTACTGAAAGCCGAGAAGCTTATTCTGCTCACCAATATCGAAGGCCTGCTCGACAAGCAGGGAAAGTTGCTCACCGGGTTGGATACGAAACGGGTCGACGACCTGATTGCCGATGGCACCATCCATGGCGGTATGCTGCCGAAAATCGGTTGTGCCCTTGATGCGGTCAAGTCGGGCGTAGCCAGCGCACATATCATCGACGGGCGCGTGCCCCACGCGGTGATGGTTGAATTGTTTACGGATCAGGGTATTGGCACCCTGATCATGGGATCCTGAGATGCCTCGTCCTTCACGCAAGCAGGCGATTCTTGAGAGCCTTGCCCATGAACTGGCGGCACAGTCGGGCAACCGTATTACCACGGCATCGCTGGCAGCATCGGCCGGCGTGTCGGAAGCAGCCCTGTACCGCCACTTTGCCAGCAAGGCAAAAATCTTTGAGGCGCTGATCGAGTTTGCCGAGGAGAGTGTTTTTTCGCGCATTAACAAGGTTCTTTCCGAGAGCCAGGAGACTGTGGCGCGCTGCTATGGCATCTGTTACCTGCTACTCGCCTTTGCCGACCGTAATCCCGGAATCACCCGCCTGCTGCTGGGCGATGCCTTGACTGGAGAAAACGAGCGCCTGCACAAGCGAGTTGAGCAATTTTTCAATCGCCTCGAAACCCAGTTGCGCCAGGTGTTACGCGAGGCGGGTATGCGCAATGAACGTGAATCCGTCGTTGAACCGGAAGTTGCTGCCCGTTTTATTGTTGACTGGAGCGAGGGCCGCCTGCACCACTATCGCCGCTCAATCTTCACTACTTCACCGATGGATGGGCTGGAACAGTCGTGGGCACTTGTCGTCAAGGCGGTTTTTTAGAGGTCCTTTAGAATCAATACGCCCCTGTGACAAAGGGTCTGAATTGTTTGCTGATCCCTTTTGAGCGCTGGCTAAAACACTCTCCTTCATGGCTGGTCTGCTGTCTCTCGCCAGATGGGCTGATGTCACCGCAATCCAGGTCCAGCAGAATCTCGCCATAACCATTAGCTCCCTTCGGCTCGAATGCAGCACTAAGGCTAATATCTTCTCTCTGAATAGGCATTTGGGTTGACAGCAAGGTATCAGTCTCAATCAAGAGCGGCATATCCGAGTTCTCGTTGAGGTACTGTTTTGTACGTTTCCACCAGCGCCCGCAGGTTTCAGCATCAGGGCACTTGAGGTGGACATTGTGGCAAGAGAGGAATGGCACATCCGAATCAGGCGAATCGCCCATCGGAGTGGTAGCACCTGGACCATGCCTTTGAATATGGCGGTAACGCAGCAGCAGGCCGTTGTATTTTTCCTCAATCCCCTCGCGCTCATGGTCATAGCGGAAGAGTGATACATAGTTCCTGTGGAGCAGTTTTTTAAGATCGGAGACCTGTTTGTCAGTCAGGGAAGACATGTGCAGCAGGTGGAGCCTGGCACGGTGGATATTGCCATTAATTACCAGCTCTGCGGCGCTGACGATAGCGATATTCTCATCTCTTGCCTCCAGAATATCCCTCTCATGGCGATAGGCCGAAATAAGGGATTTGTCCGCTGCAATTTGACGTTTGTTGCGTTGTTCCTCGATTCTCCGGGCGTGTTCATCGTCTATTATCGCCTTCTGTTCATCTTTTGACTTTGGCGGCGTGATGGTCATGACGCGAATGCCCTGTTTATTCAACACGTCACTACCCTTGAGGGCGACTTCCGGGGGCATGGAGTCCGAATAGTGAACTTTACCGTTCTCATCCACCCAGCGGTACAGGCCAGCATGCAGCTGGCTCGCTATTGCAAGCGCAACCACTGTGATTGACGTTAGAATGGCAAAACGAAATGTGATCACCAGGTACGCCCTGTGTGAAATTCAATAGGCATAGAGCAAAGGTTATACCAATAATGCGGTCTGTGAATAGTCAAAAACCAACAATTTTTTCAGATACTTCAGCCGATTATATCAACAAGCCCCTACGTGTGCACCCGACTTGCGGGGCTATCCCGAGTGATTGAAAATCTGGCGCTGTTCCTGATCTCCTATCTGGCGAATCTCTTTTCAGCTTTCTCCGGGGGCGGTGCTGGCCTGGTGCAATTGCCGGCGCTACTTTTCCTCGGCCTGCCTTTCGGAGTCGCACTGGCAACGCACAAGGTGGCCTCTGTTGCACTCGGCCTCGGCGCGACGCTAAGGCACATGAGGTCAAGCTCGCTGGAACGTGATTTCATGCTCTTTATTCTCGCTACCGGACTTCCGGGAGTCGTGTTGGGAGCAAGCCTGATCCTCTCTGTTGAGGATCGTCACGCGGAAATTGCCCTTGGCATTCTGACACTCGGGCTTGGGCTCTATTCGATCTGGCGCAAGCAGCTTGGCCAGCAGCATCTGCCGGTACATCGCGACCTGTCCGGCTTCCTGCTTGGTGGAGTGGGACTATTCGTTATCGGCATACTTAATGGCTCCCTGACCTCTGGCACGGGGCTTTTTGTTACCATCTGGCTGATCCGCTGGTTCGGCTTAGATTACCAGCGCGCCGTTGCCTACACGCTGATTCTTGTAGGACTTTTCTGGAACGGCGCAGGTGCCGTGACGCTGGGCCTGTTGGGCGACATTAAGTGGGAATGGCTGCCTGTTTTAATTGCCGGTTCGTTGCTCGGCGGTTATTCGGGCGCGCATCTTTCGATCACCAGGGGAAATCGCTGGATAAAACGGGGATTTGAGGCGGTGACAATCGTGCTTGGCATCAAGCTAATTCTCGGTTGACGGGCGCGTAAATTGCCTGTAAGAAAGCGAGTTTTTCACACCGTGGGCATGGGCACCGATTTGTGCAATGCAAAATCAGTAAATCATTTATTAGAATTCGATGAAATTCTGTAAATTATTGAAATTATTAAACAAAATTAATAACGCACCTTTTTTGTGCAAAATATGCGGATGACTAAAAATTCAGTAAAATCAGTCAATTCAGCTTGTCAATCCACAGAGTTATCCACAGGCTGTGTGTATTTGACAGCAGCCCGAAAATCGACTTGCGTGTAAGATTGTCGCAATGAGCAAAAAAATCGTCCGTGTCGCCGTGCAAGCACCCCTTCCGGGGCTGTTCGATTACCTGTTTCCGGCACATATGCAGGCCGAACCGGGCTGCCGTGTACTGGTGCCATTCGGGCGTGGCAAACGGGTCGGAATTGTGTGGGAATTTGCCGGGCAAAAGGATGATCTCCCCTACAAGTTGAAGCCCGTTGCGCAGGTGATCGATGACACCGCACTACTTGATGTGCCACTGCGCCAGCTGCTGGAGTGGAGTTCAAACTACTATCACCATCCGATTGGCGAGGCAGTAGCGACAGCCCTGCCAGTCAACCTGCGCCAGGAGCGTGCAGTAAGAACACACCGGCAGCGTTACTGGGCTTTATGTGCGACATGTCCGGATGCCGAAGAGCTCGATGCGCGGGCTTCACGCCAGAAAATCGTCATACAGATGATGAAAGAGGCGGGGAGTGCTGTAGCGGAGACCCAGTTGCGTGAACTTGGTGCAGATATCGGCAGCGTGTTGAAACGACTCGCACAAAAAGGGTGGATTGAAGATAGCGCCCGCTACGCATCAGCGAATGCAGAAAGCGGGGAGTCGCGGCAGAAACTTAACCTCAATGATGAACAGCGCGATGCCGTCACTACGATTGTTGAAGCGGACGGGCAATTTGCTCCCGTCCTGCTACAGGGGGTGACCGGTTCCGGCAAAACCGAGGTCTATATCCAGGCGGCGCAGGCAGTTATAGGGCAGGGCAAACAGGTACTGGTGCTGGTGCCGGAGATCGCATTGACACCGCAGCTGTTGAGGCGCTTCCAGGCTGGCATCGATTCGGCTGTTGTCAGCATGCATTCTGGCATGGGCGACAGCGAGCGCGAACGCGCCTGGAATGCAGCGCGTAGCGGTGATGCACGCCTGCTGGTCGGGACACGTTCAGCGGTGTTTGTGCCGTTACCGGAACTCGGGCTGATCATTATCGACGAGGAGCATGACCTTTCATACAAGCAGCAGGAGGGGTTTCGCTACGCTGCGCGTGATGTTGCCGTGATGCGTGCCAAGCAGTCGGGAATTCCGGTTGTGCTGGGTTCGGCGACACCTTCACTTGAAACCATATATAACGCAATACAGGGACGTTATCAGCGCGTGCGCCTTACCCGGAGAGCGGGCGGGGCAGTGCCGCCCACCCTGCAAGCGGTCGATATTCGTAGCGAACACCTGCACGGCGGTTTGTCGGCAACCCTGATCAAGGCGGTGCGCAAGTGCCTGCAGGCTGGCGAGCAGGTGATCCTGTTTCTCAACCGGCGTGGCTATGCACCGCAACTGACCTGTAATGATTGTGGCTGGATTGCCGAATGTGAACATTGTGACGCACGCATGACTTTCCACGCATCGGCACACAGGCTCTGGTGTCACCATTGTGGTTATCAAAAACCGCAACCAAAGGTTTGTCCGGCCTGTGAAAGTGAAGAGCTGGTCTACCTGGGGCAGGGTACAGAGCGCCTTGAGGAGACGCTCGGTGAGCTGTTTGCAGAGACGCCTGTGGTGCGCATTGACCGTGATACCACCCGCCGCAAGGGTAGTCTCGAGGCGCACCTGGAAAAAATGCACATGGGGGAGTCGGGCATTCTGGTTGGCACACAGATGGTTGCAAAGGGACACGACTTTCCTAATGTCACCCTCGTCGGCATTCTTAATCTCGATGCGGGCCTGTTGTCGCCCGATTTCCGTTCACCGGAAAAGACAGCACAGCTGATGCTGCAGGTGGCAGGCAGGGCAGGGCGAGGTAAAAAACCGGGGCACGTGATAATCCAGACACGCAACCCTGAACACCCATTGTTGCAGGAGTTGCTATGTGGTGACTACGACAGTTTTGCGAAGGCAGAACTCAAGGAGCGCCAGGAGGCAGTATTTCCGCCCTACAGTTACCAGCTGCTTCTGCGTGCTGAGAGTAGTTCGGCAGAGAAAACCGACGATTTTCTTGAGTATGCTGCTGATACGGCCAGGGAGTTGCTGAAAAACGTCGAAATCTGGGGGCCTGTTCCGGCACCGATGGAACGCAAGGCAGGACATTTTCGCGGTCACCTGTTATTGCAGGCAGCTGAACGCGCTACCCTGCACGCACATGTTGATCACTGGACACAGCAGTTGAGAAAGCTTAAAACAGCGCGCTCGGTACGCTGGAGTATTGATATCGATCCGCAGGAGCAGTTGTAATGCACCACTGCTCATGCAAACCGGGCCACTGGTTAGTGAATTGAGCTTGCTTATATTGCAGGATCACATCAGTTCGTCGCCCCGGGCTTGACCCGGGGTCCATCAAGAACAGCATATGCGCATCATGGATGCTGGCTCGAGGCTGGCATGACGCTGTATTCTGTATGTCAGACGGTCATTTCTCCAGCAGCCGTGGCATCAGTTCCACCATGTTGCACGGGCGGGTGCGGTAGTCTAGCTGGTGCGAGATAAGCTTGTTCCAGCCATCCTTGCAGGCACCGGTGGAGCCGGGCAGGCAGAAGGTATAAGTTGCATTGGAAACCCCGGCGATAGCGCGAGACTGCATGGTCGAGGGGCCGATCAACTCATACGAGAGAACACGGAACATTTCGCCGAAACCGTCAATGATCTTGTCGAGCAGTGGTGTGACAGCTTCGGGCGTGCTGTCACGACCGGTGACGCCAGTTCCTCCGGTGGTGATGACGACATTGATCTCATCGTTCGCTATCCATTTTGAAACCACCGCACGGATCTGGTAGATATCATCCGGCGTGATGGCTTTTTCATACACATTGTGACCGGCCTCTTCGGCCAGCTTTTTCAGTGTATTGCCCGATTTATCGTCCGCCTCGGTACGTGTGTCGGAAACGGTGAGGATGCAGATGTTGAGAGGTATGAAGTTGCGTTCGCTGGACATGAATCGATTTCCTGATGTGCCTGTTTGCATCATTGTACCCAAGCAAGCAGTGAATTCACGCTTTTTCAGGTTTATAGAAGCGGGTCTTTCCGTTATCCTTCACAACCAATTCCCAAGAACTTGTGCTTAACAGCCTTTAACATGCCTACTACATGAAAGCCGCGATTCAGAAAATCATCTCCACCGCCGTCGACACCCTGGTATCAGAGGGCATTATTGATGCCCCTGTCAGCATTGAGCCGAACGTTGATCGTACGCGTGATTCAAGCCATGGTAACTTTGCCACAAATGCCGCCATGGTGCTGTGCAAGCAGGCAAAGATGAATCCGCGCGCGCTGGCTGAAAAGCTGGTTGCAGCCCTGCCGCAGGATGATGTTATCGATCGCGTCGAGATTGCAGGCCCCGGTTTCATCAACTTTTTTGTTTCCAGTTCTGCCGCTTACCAGCATGTACCAGTGATTCTGGAGCAGGGACACCAGTACGGCCGTTCTGCGATTGGTGCCGGCAAACGTGTGCAGGTAGAGTTTGTCTCTGCCAATCCGACCGGACCCTTGCATGTCGGGCATGGTCGCGGAGCTGCCTATGGCGCAACCGTTGCCGACCTGTTGCAGGCGGCCGGTTTTGAGGTGCACCGCGAATACTATGTCAATGACGCCGGACGCCAGATGGATATCCTCGCCACCTCGGTGTGGCTGCGCTATCTCGATCTTGCCGGTGAGACGATTGTGTTTCCTTCCAACGGTTACAAGGGTGACTATGTGTGGGATATCGCAGCAACCCTGCACCGTGAATTTGCAGATACCTATCGTCACACCGCTGACGATGTATTTGCTGATATCCCGGCAGACGAGCCTGATGGCGGCGACAAGGAGCTGCATATCGATGCACTGATCGCACGCGCCAAGCAGCTGCTCGGCGAAACCGGTTATCGACATGTGTTTGATCTGGGTCTGAATACGATTCTTGATGATATCCGCGAGGACCTTGAGCTTTTCGGTGTGACTTTCCAGAACTGGTATTCAGAGCGCTCACTGGTCGAGTCGAAAGCGGTCGAGCGTGCTCTCGATGCCTTGCAGAATGCTGGATATCTATATGAAAATGGCGGGGCACAGTGGTTTCGTTCCACCGATTTCGGGGATGAGAAAGACCGCGTAGTTGTGCGCGACAATGGCCAGACGACCTATTTTGCTTCTGACATCGCCTATCACATGGAAAAGTTCGAGCGCGGCTTCGAGCAGGTGATTGATGTCTGGGGTGCAGATCATCACGGCTATGTTCCGCGTGTCAGGGCGGCAATGCAGGCACTTGGCGCCGAGCGAGCAAACCTCGATGTGCTGCTGGTGCAGTTCGCGATTCTCTACCGCGGCGGCGAAAAGGTTCAGATGTCGACCCGTTCGGGTGAGTTTGTCACCCTGCGCCAGTTGCGCAAGGAAGTCGGGGCCGACGCGGCACGTTTCTTCTACGTTATGCGCAAGTCGGAGCAGCATCTCGATTTTGATCTTGATCTTGCCAAGTCACAGTCATCCGACAATCCTGTCTACTATGTGCAGTACGCACATGCGCGCATCTGCTCGGTACTGCGCCAGGCGGATGAGAAGGGTGTCGATGTAACAATATCAGAAGGTGACAAGCACCTCGACCTGTTGACTGAGCAGCATGAAGAGGAGTTGCTGACACAGCTGGCACGTTATTCGGAAGTTCTCGAGGCGGCGGCGCTCCAGCATGAGCCACACCAGCTGTGCCACTATCTGCGGGATCTGGCAAACGGTCTGCACACTTATTACAACGCACACCAGTTCCTGATCGATGATGTAAATTTGCGCGATGCGCGCATCAAGCTGATCCAGGCAACGCGCCAGGTGCTGGAGAACGGTTTGAAACTGCTGGGCGTTTCTGCGCCACAAAGCATGTAAGCGGAGATTTATGCCACACGACTATAAAAAACGCCCGGCTGCACGCAAGAAGAGAGCTCCAGCGCGCAGGAAGAGTGATCATACACTGCCGTGCTGGGCCTGGTTTATTGGTGGCGTAGTACTGTCAACGGCTGTTCTGTTTGTTATTGCCAGGGTGCAGCCACAGTTGCTGACCAGTGCGGTAATCGTGGTCCAGAAGCCGACCCTGGCAGTTCAGCCGTCAAGGCCCGTACCACAGCAGCCGAAAGATCCGAGCTACACCTTCTACACGGTATTGCCCGAGATGGAAGTTGCGGTTCCGCCCGAGGCGTTGAAGCCGACAGCAGAACAATCGACCCGCAAGAGTGGTCTCTATCAATTGCAGTTAGCCTCATATCGCAACAGGCCTGATGCTGCGAAAATGGAGGCGAGCCTGGCCCTGATCGGCATCTCCGCACGCATAGAGAAAGTAGCGATCAACGACAAAACCTACTACCGTGTACGCAGTGGTCCCTATCCGCGTGAACAGGCATACGGGTTGCACATGCGCTTGCGGGATCACGACGTTGAAAGCCTGATTCTAAAAGTAAGGAAAAACGAAGGATAACTGACAAATGTCATCAAACTGTCATGATCGGATGGTTTAATTCGCGATTACCTGAATTGGAAAAGTGCCAACATGACCAGAGTATTAATCGTTGAAGACGAGCCGTCTGTCCGTGAAATGACTTGCTTCACGCTGAAGCAGTCTGGTTATGAGTGCCTTGAGGCAGAGACAGCCGAAGAGGCGCGTGAAACTCTCAAAACCTGCGATCCTGCCCTGATCCTGATGGATTGGATGCTACCGGGAACCAGCGGCGTTGAATTGACCCGTGAATTAAAGGAGAGCCCTGCAACCCAAACAATTCCAGTCATCATGCTGACGGCACGAGGTGAGGAGGATGACAAGGTGCGTGGCCTCGAAAGCGGTGCAGATGATTACATCACCAAGCCGTTCTCACCACGCGAACTGACGGCGCGTATCAAGGCCTTGTTACGACGTACATTGCCGCACGCAACTGATGATATTGTTATAAGCGGCACCCTGCAGCTCGATCCTGCATCACACCGGGTTCATTGTGAAGAGAACCAAATCGACCTGGGCCCCACCGAATTCAGGCTGCTGCACTACCTCATGACGCACCAGGAAAAGGTTTACAGCAGGGGTAAGCTGCTAGACAACGTGTGGGGTACCAATGTCTATGTCGAGGAGCGTACTGTCGATGTTCACATCCGCCGCCTGCGCAAGGCGCTTGAACCCTATGGGGCAGATCAGCTGATTCAGACAGTTCGCGGAGCAGGCTACCGTTTCTCCGGGAGCAAGGCCAAGTCGTGAGTATCGGCCGATCATGGTGGCATGAGATACTGCTGCTCGCAGCATGCGTCGGCCTTGCCGCCATACTAGGTGTCGCCAGCGGCTATCTGAGCGGAGCATTTCTGCTTGCCGGCGCCATCTATATAGGTTGGCACCTGCTACAGATGTTGCGCTACCACGTATGGATGCGCGATGGCGAACATTACTCAATGCCTATTCCCCTTGGCGTGTGGAAAGCGGCCATCGACGGTGTCGTCGAACTTCGCCAGAGTGAACGCCTGAGAGAAAAACGTCTGCTGCAGATGCTTGAGAGTTTTCAGGCATCGACCAACGCTCTGCCTGACGCCACACTGGTGGTTGATGAGAGCGGAACCATCGAGTGGATCAATCAGTCTGCAACCCGTTTGCTCGGTATCAGTCGCCATGATGTCAGCCGGGTGCAAGTGACCGGCATATTTGCTTCACCACGATTCGATGCCTATCTGAAAAGCAACAATTATCGCACTCCGATCAAGCTGACCTCGCCGGTCGATAATGGCGTTTTGCTGGAGCTGCGAGTTGCCCCCTTCGGTGAAAACAAGCGCCTGCTACAGCTGCGCGATATCTCTCGCCTGGAACAGCTTGAAACCATTCGTCAGGACTTTGTCGCCAATGTTTCGCACGAGATGCGTACTCCGCTGACAGTGATTCGTGGCTATCTCGAAAGCATGAGTGATGCGGGCGAATCGATGGCCGATTGGCAGCCGGTACTTGAGCAGATGGACAGGCAGTCGGCACGCCTGCAGCAGATTGTCGAAGATCTGTTACTGCTGTCGCGAGTTGAACAGGGCGAAACAACGGGAATGGAGGAGGTTGTCGATGTGCCAGGTCTGCTCGATGTGCTCCTCACAGAAGCGCGATTGCTTAGTGGCGAGCGCGCCCACAGAATTTCACTTCAGGCAGATGAAAAACTGCTGCTGAAGGGGCATGCGAGCGAGTTACGCAGTCTCTTTTCCAACCTGGTTTTCAATGCGATTGCCTACACGCCGCCACGTGGTGTGATTGAAATCAGGTGGTTCATGGAGGGAGGCTCTGCTGTGTTCAGTGTTCTGGATACGGGAATCGGTATCGAGCAGCAGCATATTCCACGCCTCACCGAGCGTTTCTACCGGGTTGATGAAGGTCGTTCGCGCAAGAGTGGTGGTACCGGCCTTGGGCTCGCTATCGTCAAACACGTTCTCAACAGTCACGATGGCAGATTGGTGATCGAGAGCCGTTACGGATCCGGGTCGACCTTTATTTGCCGCTTTCCGTCTTCCCATGTGTCCAAATCCGGGGGGGCTTGAGGCTGCAGAATAGGCAGCCACAGAGAGCAAAAGCTGTAACAAAAAGTTCATATTTCTCCAACAGATTTGTAACAAACTGAACGCATACTTGCGAGCGTCAATTTACGACTCTCAATTGTGGAGAAATTAATGAAAAAGCAGATTGCAATGTTTGCTGCTCTTGCGTTCGCAGGCACTGCGGTACAGGCTGCATCTCGTGACTATATCGAGGTTGTTGGTTCTTCTACCGTTTATCCTTTCGCGACTGTTGTTGCAGAGACTTTCGGTAAAACCAGCAGTTTCAAAACACCGAAGATTGAATCAACTGGTTCCGGCGGCGGCCTCAAGCTGTTTTGTGCTGGCGTTGGTGTCGATACGCCGGATATTACCAATGCTTCGCGCCGCATTAAAAGCACCGAAGTTGAGAAGTGCACTGCTAACGGCGTTACCGGCGTGACTGAAATCAAGATCGGTTACGACGGTATCGTTCTGGCCAATGCCAAGGGCGCAGCAGATTTCGAATTGACCCGTAAAGACATCTATATGGCGCTGGCTGCCATGGTTCCGGGAGCTGACGGCAAATTGATCACTAACCCGAACAAGAGCTGGAAAGACGTCAACAGCAGTTTGCCGGATGCGCCAATCAAGGTTATTGGCCCACCACCTTCTTCCGGTACCCGTGACGCGTTCGAAGAGCTGGCTCTCGGTGGCGGCGCCAAGAAAATCGAAGCTCTCGCAACACTGCGCGGCGAGAAGGATGTTGAAGCCGTCAAGAAAATGATGACCGGTCTCGGTATCGAGATGGCGATTTTCGATGCGGTCATGGAGAAGAAAGGCAAGGTCAAAGGCAAGGATATCTTCAAGAAGGTTGCTCACCACATTCGTGAAGATGGTGCGTACGTCGAAGCAGGTGAGAACGACAACCTGATCGTTCAGAAGCTGGAAAATGACACAGGCGCTATCGGCGTCTTCGGTTACAGCTTCCTCGAGCAGAATAGCGACAAGGTCAAGGGCGCGACTGTAGACGGTGTTTCACCTGAGTTCGAAGCGATCTCGGATGGTTCATATCCTGTTTCACGCGCTTTATACTTCTACGTGAAGAAAGCACATGTTGGCAAGATTCCCGGCATGGCAGAGTTCCTGGCAGAATTCACTGCTGACAAGGCCTGGGGTGAGGAAGGTTACCTCGCCGACAAGGGCATGATTCCGATGCCTGCTGATGAGCGTGCCAAGTACGCAGCCGATGCAAAAGTGTTGAAGAACATCGAGCTCTGATTTGAACTGGTACGTACACGTATTTGCAATTGAGAAGGTGGTGCCATCAGGCACCGCCTTTTCGCGCCTCTGTAAACCCGAAAGAAATTTTCCGGAAATGCAACTCAATGTATCTCCAGGGGTTCACTCGACGACTCAACCGAAAGACTGGAGACGGCCTTGAGTGGCACACCGTTACTGTTACTCATTCTGCTTCTGATCATGTCGGGACTCTACTACCTGGGCAAGAAACGAGCACTTGCGTCAGTTGAAGGCTGGTCAGGGATAAAGCACCTGCATTCATTACCGAGCTACTATGGTTTTTATGCGGCATTGTGGGCGGGGCTCCCGGCACTTCTGGTGCTCTTCATCTGGAACGGATTTCAGGACACGATCATTATGGACCTGGTTGTTTCAGGGCTTCCACAGGAGCTTCGGCAGCTTGACGATGCACGCCTCAGCCTCGTTATTAATGACATCAAGAATCAGGCCTCCGGTGACGTGGTATCGGCTGACTCGGAAGCTGTCCGTGCAGCAGCAAGTCACTTTTCAAGCCTGCAGGCGACGGTAACGGCCGCCAAGGTCGTGCTGATCCTTCTGTTGGCCTCGGCCTGCGGAATTTTTGCCTGGAAGGCGATATCACCTGATTTGCGAGCCCGCAACCGTGTCGAGATGATTATCAAGGGGTTGTTGATTCTCTGTTCATCCCTGGCGATTTTTACTACCGTCGGTATTGTTCTTTCAGTCCTGTTTGAGTCAGTTCGATTCTTCCAGGTCATCCCTGTTACCGAATTCCTTTTCGGCACGCATTACAACCCGGGTACCCAGTCATTCGGAGCCGTACCGCTTTTTGCCGGCACACTGCTGATATCCGTTATCGCGATGTTGATCGCAGTGCCTATCGGGCTGTTGGCAGCTATCTACCTGTCCGAATACGCCGGGCCAAACCTGAGAGCCTATGCCAAGCCCGTTCTGGAAATACTGGCCGGTATCCCGACTGTCGTGTACGGCTTCTTTGCTGCCCTGACGGTGGCACCATTCGTTGCCGAGCTCGGCACCTCCGTCGGGCTAACGGTATCAACTGAGAGCGCTTTGGCTGCGGGTGTTGTGATGGGCATCATGATCATTCCCTTTATCTCGTCGCTCTCTGATGATGTGATCAACTCGGTACCACAGGCGATGCGGGATGCCTCCTACGGCCTTGGCGCAACGCGCTCCGAAACCGTCACCAAGGTGATATTGCCGGCAGCCCTGCCGGGTATTGTCGGCTCGGTGCTGCTAGCCGCATCCCGGGCTATAGGTGAGACCATGATCGTGGTCATGGCAGCCGGACTGGCAGCCAAGCTGACTGCCAATCCGCTGGATACAGTCACCACGGTGACGGTGCAGATTGTCACGGCATTGGTTGGCGATAATGAATTCGACAGCCCCAAGACGCTGGTTGCTTTTGCACTCGGCCTGGTGCTTTTCTTTGTTACCCTGGCACTCAACGTTGTCGCCTTGCACGTGGTACGTAAGTACCGCGAGCAGTACGATTAAGGAGCGGGATATGGCGGTTAATAATACGGAAGCTGTCAGAAAGTCCCTGCCGAAACGCTATCGCAGGGAGCGTAATTTCCGCATGATCGGTCTTTCAGCGATTATGGTCGGGCTGGCATTTGTGTTCCTTCTGTTTTTCAACATTATTTCCAAGGGCTACTCGGCATTCACTCAATCCTATATCGCCTTGCCGATCACATTTGCCGAGGAGACCATTGATCCACAGGGCAACAGGGACCCGAAGGCGATCGCCGGTGCCAACTACAGCAGCCTGATCAAGAGTGCTCTGAGAGAGCGGTTTCCTGATGTCTCGGGGCGCAAAAACAAGCGCAAGCTTTACCGCATCGTCAGTAGCGGGGCTGTTTACGATATGCAGGCGATGGTTGAAAAAGATCACTCCCTGATCAGACAGACAAAAACCCTGTGGCTACTCGCCGATGATGAAGTCGACATGTATATGAAGGGGTATGTGTCAGATACCGAAGCACGCACACAGGAAGCTGATGCAACCGTCACAGTGACAAAAGGTAATGTGGCCATTCAGAGCCAGGGACAATTCACCGGACTGGTGGAGATTGCACGCGGCAACTCAGAAGAAGTGATTCGCCAGGGCGAACGTCGCATCGGCCATGTCAGGTCAAAGCAGGACACGGCCAGGCAGGATCTCGAACTGCAGAGACAGCGTCTTGAAGAGGCGAAGAGCTTCGGGCACACCAATGCAGAGGAACGGTTCGCTGAGATTATTACCGAGGTCGAGGGTCGTATTGATACCCTGCAGCGCGAGATAGATGCACTCGAGACGCGCATTACTTCGATCCAGGCAACACTGGACGATCCGGATGGCGTTCTGCAACAGACACCGGAATCTGCCAGCCTGTTGATCAGGGCGCATGGCGGTATTATCAAGGTGACCAGCATTTCTGCAAATATCATCAATGGCGAGCCACTTGTCGCCCTGAAACAGACAGGGCCGCTTAAGCCAGGCGAATGGAAAATTCTGAGTGTGCAAACCCCTGAACAGGATCGCCGCTTCTCTGACAAATCGATTGCCTGGTCCGAGAGCCTCAGGAATGACGGCATGATCGAGAGCAAGTTCAATGTGCCGTTCTTCACTCATGGTGACTCACGCGAACCGGAGCAGTCAGGTATTGCTGGCGCGCTGATGGGCTCTTTCTATACGCTGGTTGTGACCCTGCTGCTGTCGTTTCCGATTGGTGTGTCCGCGGCAATTTATCTCGAGGAGTTCGCGCCCAAGAACAGGTGGAGTGACCTCATCGAGGTCAACATCAATAACCTTGCGGCTGTGCCATCGATTGTATTTGGCCTGCTCGGTCTTGCGGTGTTCATCAACTTTTTCGGTATGCCGCGATCAGCGCCCGTGGTCGGCGGCGTGGTGCTGGCCCTGATGACACTTCCGACCATTATTATCGCCAGTCGTGCGGCACTCAAATCTGTGCCACCTTCAATTCGCGAGGCGGCGCTGGGTATGGGTGCATCACGCATGCAGACAATTTTTCATCATGTGTTGCCACTCGCTATGCCGGGCATGTTGACCGGCTCCATTATCGGCATGGCGCAGGCGCTGGGTGAAACAGCACCGCTGTTGATGATCGGTCTGGTAGCCTTTATTGTCGATATTCCGGGGAGTGCATTTGATCCGTCAACCGTGCTGCCGGTACAGATCTACCTGTGGGCAGACAGCCCGGAACGCGCCTTTGTGGAAAGAACATCTGCTGCAATCATCGTACTGCTTGTATTCCTGATCACCATGAATGCTTTGGCAGTCCTGTTGCGCAAGAAATTTGAACGCCGTTGGTAAGCGCCAATATCGTGATATTGAGGATATGAATGTGAACAAACCAGTTGAACCCACCGTCCTGCCAGTTGAGGAGGAGATGGACCAGTTTGCGGCCTTCGAGAAATCGGGCTTCACGGGCACGGTTGGCAAGGTGGCAAGTGATGATCCGTGTATGTCAGCAAAGAATGTAGATGTCTTTTATGGTGAGAAGCATGCCATTATCGATGTCAGTGTTGACCTCGGCCGTAACGAAGTGCTGTCGATGATCGGTCCTTCAGGTTGCGGCAAGTCGACCTTTCTGCGTTGCCTTAATCGTATGAATGACACTATTGATATCTGTCGTGTGGATGGAGATATCCAGCTCGATGATGAGGATATCTACAACAAGCAGATGGACGTGGTATTGCTGCGTGCCTGTGTCGGCATGGTTTTTCAGAAGCCCAACCCATTCCCCAAGTCCATTTACGAGAATGTCGCCTACGGCCCACGAATCCATGGTTTGGCTGCGAGCAAGACCGATATGGACGAGATCGTCGAAACCAGCCTGCGCAAGGCTGGCCTGTGGGGCGAGGTCAAGGATCGTCTCGACACGCCGGGAACCGGACTCTCCGGTGGTCAGCAGCAGCGTCTGTGTATAGCGCGTGCCATTGCGGTATCACCCGAGGTGATCCTGATGGATGAGCCCTGCTCGGCGCTCGATCCGATCGCAACGGCAAAAATTGAAGAGCTGATCGATGAACTGCGTGAGAACTACACCATCGCTATTGTCACTCACTCGATGCAGCAGGCGGCGCGTGTTTCACAGCGCACGGCCTATTTTCATCTTGGCTACCTGGTTGAAGTAGGCGAGACCGACGATATATTCACCAACCCGCAACATAAATTAACGGAAGACTACATAACGGGCCGTTTTGGTTGATCGAGGCGAGGAATCAATGAACGAACAGAGTAACCAGCACACAGTACGTGCCTATAACGTGGAGCTTGATCAGCTGCGGCACCTGATTCGCAGTATCACCAAGCTGGTGCGCCTCCAGATACATGACGCGGCAGCTTCGCTGAAGAATGAAGACGTGGAAATGGCACGTGAAGTCATTCGGCGAGATATGGAAGTCAACAAGCTCGATCTGCAGGCTGACGAAGAGATAATTCGTGTGATTGCAAGGCGTCAGCCAATGGCGCGGGATCTGCGCGAGATCATGACGGCAGGAAAAATCGTTTCCGATCTCGAGCGTATCGGTGACCAGGCAAGGCGCGTTGCTCGCCTGACACTGCAGTTCTATGACGGCGATCGCAGTCCGCCGAACCAGCATATGCTCTCCGATATCTACAGCATGAGTCGTTATGTTGACGAGATGATTGAAAAAGCGATCGACTCGTTCGATAACCGTGATCTTGATAGCGCCGGTGAAGTGATCGAGATGGGCCTGGACCTGGTTGACCAGTTCCGCTCTGCGATCCGTCGTCTGTCGACATTCATCATGGAAGACTCCCGTAGCGTCGGTTACGCAGTTGATATCGTCCTGGCCCTGCGCGCACTCGAGCGTGTCGGCGGCCACTCGAAAAATATCGCCCGCTACATGGTCTACATGATCAAGGGCAAGGATGTTCGCCACGAGACTACCGAGCGCCTGCTGCAGGAGATGCATACCGACTGACCAGCGATAGTCATTACGCCTTCGTCACCACCCCGGCTGCCTTGCAACCGGGGTTTTCTTTTTTGTCACCTGTTGCTGGTGATATCATGAGAGCTTCTCAAGAGAAGCGGGTCAATCTATGACGCCATGGTGGCAACAACAGTCTGAAGAGGCGCGCCTGCGCCTTGCGCGACATGATGCGTTATTGCATCTTGCTGTGCTGGCTGTCATCGCAGGTGTGCTTTCAGGACTGGTTATTGTCGCCTTCCGCCTGCTGGTTGAGGAGCTGGCGCTATTCTGGTCGCCCTCTGGTTCCGAAGAGAATTTCGAAGCAGTGTCGCTACAGTACCGCTTGCTTTTGCCATTGCTTGGCGCCGTTTTGTTGGCGATGCTGTTTGCCTAGTTCGGCAAGGGTGTGCGTGTACTGGGTGTGGCCCGTGTTATGGAGCGCATGACTTACCACCAGGGGCATCACAGCCTGCGTGGATTCCTGATGCAGTTTTTCGGCGCTACCATCGCTATCGTCAGCGGTCACTCGGTGGGGCGCGAGGGCCCGCACGTCTTTCTCGGCGCGGCTGCCAGCAGTCTTTTCGGACAGAAGCTGCGACTTCCCAACAACAGTATCCGTACACTGGTTGCCTGCGGAACAGCAGCCGGTATTGCGGCCTCTTTCAATACACCACTGGCCGGGGTGATTTTTGCCCTCGAAGTGGTGATGATGGAATACACTATTGCGAGCTTTATTCCCGTGATTCTTGCCGCGGCAAGTGCAACGCTTGTTTCGATAGCTGCCTTTGGGAATGCCCCTGCCTTTACCATTCAGCCGCTGACACTGACATCGCTGTCTGATGTGCCCATGGTCGTATTGCTCGGCTTGATTGCCGGTGCGCTTGCCACGCTGATGATCCTGCTGGTCAAGCTTGTTGCAGGGCATGCGAAGCGGCTGGAAATGTGGCAGCGCATGCTGATAGCCGGTTTTGTCATGCTGCCCTTCGCATGGTTGCTACCGCAGACCATGGGTGTTGGCTATGACACGGTCAACCAGCTGTTTGGCGGCGAGACCCTGTTGCAGCTGGCGCTATTGCTGGTGCTTGGCAAGTTGCTGGCAACCTCGGCCGTAATTGGCCTCGGCATACCCGGTGGTATTATCGGGCCCTGTCTTTTTATAGGAGCTGCCTTGGGCGCGGCCTGTGAGGCGCTTGCCGTTACAGCCGGGATGGGGGTGGTGCCGGGATTCCTGCCGCTGCTTGGCATGGGTGCCATGATGGGTGCCACCTTGCAGGCACCACTTGCTGCGCTGACTGCGATGATGGAGCTGACGCATGCGCCGGGAATTATCATGCCGGGCATGCTTGCGATCGTCATTGCTTCCATGACCGCGAGCGAGGTATTTGGCCTGGAGTCGATTTTTATCACCATGATGAAGGCGTCGGGACTCGATATTGACCAAAACCCGGTGCGCCAGGCGTTGCGGCGTCTTGGCGTGGTGAGTGCCATGTCGACAGATTTCAGCAGAACGCGTCAGCAGATCGGGATTGGCGAGGCGCAGCAGTTACTGCAAGACAAGCCGGTATGGTTACTGGTGGAAAAGGATGATGGCAGTGCAGCCCTGTTGCGCGCGGTTGATCTTGCTGGTGTCGTCGGCCAACAGGAGGAGTCAGACACTGATCCGGAGGAGGCAACAACAATTGATTTGCTCCACATACCCGGGCAGCGTCTCGATGCCACGGCGGTTTCATCACGTGCGACCCTGCAGGAGGCGCTGGAAATACTTGAAGCACACGTCGCCGAGGCGCTCTACGTTGAAAGTGACAGTGTTAGCGGTGTTCCCAGAATCTATGGCATCCTGACGCGTGACATGATCGAATCTGCCTACCGCTAGAAATTTTGGGCGTATCGGCCATGCAGGATCACTCTCTTGAGGTGGTTTTTTTGCCTTTGGCTGGCGCGGTTATTCAGATAAACACATCATTATCATATGCTTGGCAATGTATCCCCGCTATTTCAGCATACCCCCCTTTAGGGGTGTTTCAGCGGCTTTTTGCATACGGTAAAGTGCCATGCTGAATATTTATCTGCTATTGAGTGGCACAAGAAAACTGGAGATACAAGAGAATGGCCAGACAAACTGATTTTATTGCACCGTCGATCCTGTCGGCAGACTTCGCCAAGCTGGGCCCCGAGTGTGTCGATATACTCAATGCCGGCGCCGACGTGATTCATTTCGACGTGATGGACAACCACTATGTTCCTAACCTGACGATTGGCCCGCTGGTTTGTGATGCGCTGCGTAACCATGGCATCACCGCACCTATCGATGTGCACCTGATGGTCAAGCCGGTTGATCGTATCATTCCCGATTTTGCCAAGGCGGGCGCCAGCTACATCACTTTCCACCCGGAAGCGTCTGAGCACGTTGATCGCTCGCTCTCACTGATTCGTGAAAGCGGCTGTAAATCAGGCCTCGTGTTCAACCCGAGTACTTCGCTTTCTCATCTCGAGCACGTCATGGACAAGGTCGACATGATCCTGCTGATGTCGGTCAACCCGGGTTTCGGTGGTCAGAGCTTTATTCCGTCAGCGCTCGACAAGCTGCGCATTGTGCGCAAGATGATTGATGATTCAGGTCGCGATATCCGTCTCGAGATCGATGGTGGCGTCAAGGTCGACAACATTGCCGAGATCAAGGCTGCCGGTGCAGATACATTCGTATCCGGCTCTGGTCTTTTCGCCTTCGGCAATGATGAAGATCCGAACCATTACGACAGCATCATCAAGCAGATGCGTGACGCGATGGCGACTGTCTGACAGGCACGCTAATCCTGTACAGCGCCCGCATTAGCGGGCGCTTTGTTTTCCACGTCAATATGGCGAATCTGATATGGCAATTACAAAACCCGAAATGATCCTCATCGATGTCGATGGCACCCTGGTCGACAGTGTTCCTGACCTCGCTTACTGTGTTGACGAAATGATGCAGCAGATAGGGCGTCCGCCGCATGGCAGCGACAAGGTGCGTGACTGGGTCGGTAATGGCGTTGAGCGCCTTGTGCGTCGTGCACTGGTAGGGCGTCTCGTTGGCGAGCCTGCGGATGAGGATTTTGAAAAAGCGTATCCCATCTTTCTAGATCTCTATGCCGAAAACACTTCGAAGCGCTCAAGCCTTTATGATGGCGTCGCCGAGGGGCTCGAGTACATGAAGAGTGCGGGCTACCGTCTCGGATGTGTCACCAACAAGGCGGAGCAGTTTACTCTTCCCTTGCTGGCTGATCTCGGTATTGCCGATCGTTTCGAGGTCACTATTAGTGGCGATACGCTGACAAAGAAGAAGCCCGAACCGATGCCCTTGCTGCATGCAGCTGAGTTTTTTGGCATTGAGCCAGGCAATGCATTGATGCTGGGTGACTCCATCAGTGACATCAAGGCTGCGCGTGCGGCAGGTTTTCAGATCATCTGCATGAGCTATGGCTACAACCACGGTGAGGATATCCGCAATTACGATCCGGACCTTGTGATTGACTCGATGGTTGAATTGAAAAGCGTTCTCTAGGCATCGTCGAGATTTCGTTACTCCGGGCCTGACCCGGGGTCCATCAGGAGAACAGTGCACGCAGACACAAAGATACCGGCTCAAGGCCGGCATGACGAGGGTATGTCTGGATACAGCTCAAGGCTGGCATGACAAGGTAGCAGGTTACTGTTTCTCAATCAGGCGCAGGGAATCAGGAGTTGAGTAGTGTTTGAACTCACCATCCACCGGTGAAGCAAAAGCGAGCGCACTCGATAGCAGCTGCAGGTCCTCATCCTTTTCGTCAGCTTTGCCATAGAGCCGATCTCCGATGATTGGAAATCCGGCCTCTGCCAGGTGCTGCCTGATCTGGTGTTTTCTGCCGGTCTCGATATTAATCTGCAGCAGTGACCTGTCGCTTTCTGGATCATAGTCGAGAAGTCGCGCATGGCTGATGGCGGCCTTGTCATCGACGGGGGCATCCATCGTCAGCATATCCGGAAATTTTCCTGCAACGATCGCTTCGTAGCGCTTGTCGATTTTGCGCTCACGGAACAGTTTTGCGAATGCGGCAGCAACCTTTTTGCCGTGAGCGATGATCATCAGGCCGCTGGCATGGCGGTCGAGACGGTGGACGATAAAGGCAGGGCGCTGCATGCGCATTTCGACATGGCGGTCGATGCTGCAGTGGTCGCCCCATTTTGATCCCTGGCTGAGCATGCCACGGGGTTTGAACCAAATGCTGAAGCTGGTCTCATCCGCAATCAGTTCTGCTTCAATCGGCTGTTGCGCAAGGATGGCTTCGTCATAGTAGAGATGCAGTTCATCACCCCCTGCGAGCGTTTTTTTTGCACGCCTGATGCGATGCGTCTGTTTGCCGCGCGTGTGCCACACGGCACCACTGCCCATGACCTTCTTGATCGCCTGTTTCGACAGGCCGCTGG
>NZ_MPRK01000011.1 GCF_002021095.1 Solemya elarraichensis gill symbiont
CAATAAAGGCTGTCGAAGATCGAGTGTAAAAGGGCGACTTGGATGTCCCGTTTTACATCACGAGATCAAAGACACGCTTGAGGCGCTTCTTCAGTTCGGCATAATCGAGATAGAGGTGCAGCGGATAATCACCCAGTGAGGACTTGAGTTTTTCATAGCCCTCGGTGTCATTGTCCTGCCAGGCCTTTTCAGCGGCGAGGAAGGTTTCGCGCTGATCATCAAGCGTACCAGCCTGCAGCTGCAGCGGAATCAGGAGGAGCGTGATAAACAGGGCAGTGATGGATGTGCGCATAGAGATCATGTTGTGGAGGTCGAGTCATTTTGACAGCTGTTCAGGCTGATGGTTTCCACCGCATCTTTTTTTGCGCAGGTGGCCACGTGGCTATATGACATGCAATAAAAAACCCGCAAGCAGAGGCGCATGCGGGTTTCGAGAGGAGCAAGATGAAACTTACTTGATCTTGGCTTCCTTGTACATCACGTGCTGACGAGCACGGGGATCGAATTTCTTGATCTCCATCTTGCCAGTCATGTTGCGCTTGTTCTTGGTGGTGGTGTAGAAGTGACCGGTACCGGCACTTGAAACCAAACGGATTTTTTCACGAATCGCTTTAGCCATGCTATTGCTCCCTTAAACCTTTTCGCCGCGTTGACGGAGATCAGACAGAACGGCATCGATGCCTTTCTTGTCGATGATACGCATGCCCTTTGAAGAGATACGCAGACGAACCCAACGGTTCTCGCTCTCTACCCAGAAGCGATGGTTGTGCAGATTGGGCAAAAAGCGGCGCTTGGTCTTGTTGTGAGCGTGGGAAACGTTGTTTCCGCTGACCGGGCGCTTGCCTGTAACCTGGCAGACTTTTGACATTGTTCTAGCCTCAAATAAATTCTGTGTTTGCCTCTGTATTAACCATTTTCAGGGTTCGCCAGAGGCAATTCCGGCTCCACTTGGAGCAAAGAGGCGCAATTTATACCAGAGAGACGTGTCGACTTCAAGCCAAACTTGTCATTTTTGTCAATTTGCACCCGATGGAACCCCGGTGATCAGGGATGCCCTAATCGGCGTTTGCTGCCTCTTCGACTTCAACCGCCTCGGCGTATCCGCACTCCTTCTGCGGGCACACTTTTTCGGTGCCGCGCTTTTTGGTGGTTTTAAGCGTCAGCATGGGCCAGCCGCAGTCCGGGCAGGGCTCTTTCAGCGGTTCATTCCACACCGCATAATCGCATTTCGGGTAGGTCGAGCAAGAGTAGAAGACCTTTCCGCGGCGTGATTTGCGTTGCATCATGGTGCCTTTGTGGCACTGCGGGCATTCCACGCCTGTGTCGACCGGTTTCTCCAGCGGTTCGATGAAGCGGCACGCAGGGTAGCTGGAACAGCCGATGAACTTGCCATAGCGTCCCTGGCGAATAATCAGGTCCGATTCGCACTCGGGGCACTGACGACCTTCGACCTTTTCGGGTTCAGCGCGCTCGCCGCCGTCACCCATGTCGCGGGTATAGCTGCACTCGGGATAGTTTGAACAGCCGATAAATCGCCCGTTACGTCCCAGGCGGATGTTGAGTTCTTTACCGCATTCGGGGCAGGCCTCACCGGTCGGTTCCTGGGTGACGTCGGAACGCTTGACGTTCTCCCCGGTGTAATCGACTTTCTCCTTGAACGGCTTCCAGAACTTCTCCAGCAGTGGAATCCACTCTTCCTCGCCGCGTGAAACGGCATCGAGTTCGTCCTCGAGCTTCGCGGTGAAGTTGTAATCGACATAGTTGGTGAAGTAGTTGGTCAGGAATTTACTCACCACGCGACCGACATCGGTGGGGATGAAGCGCTTGCGATCCATTTCGACATATTCCCGGTCCTGCAGCGTCGAGATGATCGAGGCGTAGGTCGACGGGCGGCCAATACCATGCTCTTCCAGTGCCTTGACCAGGGTCGCTTCGTTATAGCGTGGTGGCGGTTCTGTGAAGTGCTGTTCGGGACGGATGAGCAGTAGCTTGATCTTTTCACCCTCTGTCAGCGGCGGCAGCATCTTTTCGTCATCTTTTGTCTTCGGCTGGTCGTCGGAACCTTCCATGTAGACGGCCATGAAGCCGGGCTTGGCAATGGTTGAGCCGCTGGCACGGAATACGCCTGCGTCTCCGGCACCGAGGTCAGCGGAGACAGTGTCGATGGTCGCGTGGATCATCTGGCAGGCGAGGGTGCGTTTCCAGATCAGGTCATAGAGCTTGAGTTGCTCTTTGCTCAGATGGGATGCGATCTCTTTCGGAGCAAAGCCGATGGAGGTGGGACGAATCGCCTCGTGCGCCTCCTGGGCGTTCTTTGACTTGGTCTTGAACGTGCGTGGCTCGGCAGGCATCTGGTCTTTGCCGTAATTGTCAGTGATGTACTCGCGAATCTCGCCGACAGCCTCTTCTGCAAGGTTGACCGAGTCGGTACGCATGTAAGAGATCAGTCCGACGGCGCCGTTGCCTATATCGATGCCTTCATAGAGCTGCTGGGCAACCTGCATGGTGCGCCTGGCGGTAAAGCCGAGTTTGCGCGACGCTTCCTGTTGCAGGGTTGAAGTGATGAAAGGCGGTGCCGGGTTGCGGCGGTGCTGTTTCTTTTCGACCTTGAGGATGTCGAGTTCACCGTTCGCAGCAGTCGAGAGTACCTTTTCAGCGGCACTGGCCTGCTCTTCGTTGGTGATGCTGAACTGCTCGACCTTTTCGCCATTGAGCTGCGACAGCTTGGCACTGAAGGCGTGCTTCTCCTTGTTCAGGTCTGCCTCGATGCTCCAGTACTCACGTGCAACGAAGGCTTCGATCTCCTCTTCGCGCTCGACAATCATGCGCAGCGCAGGGCTCTGCACGCGGCCGGCGGAGAGGCCGCGACGAATCTTTTTCCACAACAGGGGCGAGAGGTTGAAACCAACCAGGTAGTCGAGCGCACGACGTGCCTGCTGCGCATTGACCATCTCCATCGACAGATCGCGAGGATTGTCGACTGCGTCCTGCACCGCTTTCTTGGTGATTTCGTGGAACACCACCCGGTGGACTGGCTTCTCCTTGAGTACCTTGCGGCCCTTGAGGAGTTCATACAGGTGCCAGGAGATCGCTTCTCCCTCGCGATCCGGGTCAGTTGCGAGATAGAGGGCATCTGCCTTTTTGAGCTTGTCGACGATCGCCTTGACATGTTTGCTATTGCGTTCGATGACATCGTAGCGCATGGCAAATTCGTGTTCTGTATCGACGGCGCCCTCTTTCGGGATCAGGTCGCGTACATGACCATAGGAGGCCAGGACTTCAAAACCCTTGCCCAGATATTTTTTGATGGTTTTCGCCTTGGCTGGCGACTCCACGATGACCAGATTCATAAGATAAACGACCCGATGTCGGAAATTTTCTATTTTTTAGCAATAACGGCTGATGCTGTCCCGTGTCAAGCTTTTCCGGAAAAAACGTGAAATTGTGTTGATTTCGATAGCGGCGAGGATGCCGCTATCGAGCGGGTATTTAATGCAGGGCGTCGGGAATGCCATCGTAGATGAGGTCCTGCATGACATTGAATGCTGCTTCCTGTCCGGGCTGATTCATCAGTACCAGCAGGGCGATCCACTTGACGTCATCGGCATCGAGTTCGCCGCTTTCAAGCGCGGTGGCGCGTTCGATGACGAGTTCGCGGCTAATCGGATCGAGTACGCCATTCTGCTCGAGAAACAGCAGCATGCTGCGGGTTTCGAGATCAAGACGCTGCATCTCCTGCTCTGTGTAAATGCGCATGGAAACCTGCCTGGGATCAAAATTCCCGGACATGCTGCCCTGGCGCCACGCGAGCTCATCGAGCCAGTCGAATGCCTTGTTGATCTCGATCTGCTGGAAACCGGCATCAAGCAGTTGTTCCTGCATTATGATCTGGTCTGGCGGCACGGGTTGGTCGCCATCCATGTAGGTTTCGTAGATATAAATCAATACGTCGATGATGTTCTCATTCACGTTGATGATTCCGATGCGAAAGTTCGAAGAGCGAGAGAGTCTGTCCCTCAGTTAGGGCTGGATGCGATGCGACAGTAACGATTGCCAGGTAAGGATTCAACATAACCATTTAGCTCCAGTAATAACAGCATGGAGGAAACCACTTCAGCAGTCAATCCTGTTTTTTGTATGAGTTTGTCAACGCTTACCGGGTCATGCGCAATAAGATCGAGTAGCGCTTCATACTCCGGGTCAGGAAGTGATTCAGCAGTGTCGGTTTCAGCCCTGTTTTTATTCTCGTCAGTGCGGGTCCGGTCGATCAAGGGCGCGACTTCCTCGAGTATGTCCGCTGCATTTCCGACCAGTTTTGCACCCTGGCGAATGAGCTTGTGAGTACCCTTGGTGAGGGCATTGTGTATCGACCCCGGGATGGCAAATACTTCCCTGCCGGCCTCAGATCCAAGACGTGCTGTGATCAGGGATCCGCTCTTTTCTGCGGCCTCGACAACCAGGATGCCGAGAGAGAGCGCGGCGATAATGCGGTTGCGGCGCGGAAAATGTCCGGGATGCACCTGTGTGCCGGGTGGATGTTCGGTGATGATAAGTCCTTTTGCAGCAATTTCAACTGCAAGAGCATGATTGCCGGCGGGGTAAACACGGTCCGGACCTGTACCTGTCACGGCGATAGTGATGCCATCTGCATCGAGGGCTCCGCGGTGTGCAGCAGCGTCTATACCGGCAGCGAGCCCGCTGACAATACCGAGCCCCCTGGCTGCCAGGTCAGCAGAGAAGTCATGCGCGTTTTGAATGCCTCCACGGGTCGGTGTGCGACTGCCGACAATCGCCAGCAAGGGCTGTTTGAGAAGCGAAATGTCGCCCGTGTAGAAAAGTACAGCCGGTGGGTTGTCGCACTCTCCCAATAGCCGGGGGTAGTCGGGGCTGTCGCAGGTGAGCAGGCCATTTTCGAGTTGCGAGAGCCACGCGAGAGTCTGTTTGACCTGTGGGTCATCTGCACCGGGAATTTTATCCGCTATACGCTTTCCGGCAGCCTGGTTGAGGGAATCCGGTGGTGCTTGCAGGGCCGCCTGCAGTGAACCAAAGTGTGTAATCAGGCGCAGCAGGGTGGCACTCCCTGCACCCTTGGTGTGAATGAGCCTGGCCTGACTTGTGTGCAAATCCCTTGCTGTCAATTTTACTGCTTCCTAGTTAGTGACCAAATTGCCTACCAAGATGGAGCGTGAGGCGTTGGTAATCATGGCGAAACTGACTCTCTCGTGTGTCTGGAATACCAGCACATGTCCGATTGATTCCTGTGGCAGTGAGACTACTTCGACAGCAGTATCGACGTTGATGCCTCCCATGTTGCCTTGCTGGCCTTCATAACTCTCCAGGAACTCATTGTGTGGCGTATAGATAACCTGCGGACTGATTGGGTCTCCGCTAGTGGGGAGGGGTGGCGGTTTTGCATATTGGTCAACGACCTGGCGTGAACTGCTGTTGACAGCGAGAATATCGCCAGGTTTCAGGCCGTCTCTGCTACCACGGTCGATCACCACGACTTCGTAGTGGCTGGCCCTGATGACACCGTTAATCGTATCAATGACATGGCCGGCAACCCGGAGTTTGGGTGCTTTCGGATGTCCGACTCCCTTTGCATGAGCAGGTTTTCTCGCTGGAATCAGCAGATCACCACGCCGTGCTTCCACTTGAATCGACTCGATTCTCATGGTTTTGGGGTCGTCCCCACCAAGGTTCACAGCAGTTCCGATATGCGTTCCGGAGATGCCCAGTAGTTCACCGGTGTCGTGGTCGTGGTAGCTGTCATCAGGCCTGATGATGTCGTACTTACGTCCCCTGTATGAATTGAGTCCGCGCACGTAGATCAAATCCCCCGTGGTAGCCATCAGGGTGTCTTCCTCAATTCCCACGATGTAGGGTAGCTCTTCGATCTGGTCCTCTTGCAACAGGTGGAGTTTTGGTACGAAGGCCTTGAGCTGGTTAAAGTGCATGTGCGGGGTTTTCGGCGTGGTAACCGGGCGCATGCTAGCGCCGCTATCGGCTGCAGTGGCACATGAAAAGGTCAGTACTGCTGCCAGTAGCGACAGCGATGTGATGGTTCTGATGATGTCGTGATGCATACTTAAGTTCTCCAGGAACAACAGACCGCTGGAATATAGAGAAGATTTTCCCCTCTTTTTCCCATATCATCTGAAGTTTACAACAGTTATTGCCGATTCCGCGATAAAATCGGTATAAATTCAGTATGCGAAGGAAAACAGGTGAATCAACACCTGGTATGAATTAACCATGGCCAAACTAGAAATACTCCACTTTCCCGACGAGAGATTACGACGCTCTGCATCGCCTGTTGACGAGGTAAATGACGCTACTCGTCAGCTCGTCAGCGATCTGTTCGAGACTATGTACGACGCACCAGGCATTGGCCTGGCAGCAGTTCAGGTCAACGTTCTCAAGCGTGTCATCGTCATCGATATTACCGAGGACCATTCCCAACCGCTGGTTTTCATCAATCCCGAAATCTTTGAGAAAGAGGGTGAGGAAACCATGGATGAAGGGTGTCTTTCAGTACCCGGATACTATGAAGAAGTGACCCGTGCCGAGGAGATTCGGGTGCGCGCCCTGAACCAGCATGGCGAATCATTCGAGATGCATGCCGAGGGACTGCTTGCTGTGTGTATCCAGCACGAGGTTGATCACCTTGACGGAAAGCTGTTTGTTGACTATCTGTCGAGCCTGAAGCGTACGCGCATTCGTAAAAAACTCGAAAAGCAGAGCAGGCAGGCAACAGCCTGAGGGCAAATCAAACATGACAAGGCCACTGCGGATTATTTTTGCAGGGACACCCGATTTTTCGGTGCCTCCACTGCAGGCGCTGCTCGACTCGCTGCACCAGGTTGTCGCCGTATTGACCCAGCCGGACCGGCCGGCCGGGCGCGGACGCAAACTCACCCCGAGTCCTGTCAAGCAGCTTGCCGTTGAACAGGGTATAGAGGTTTTACAACCTTTGACGCTCAGGGATGAGGCGATTCAGTCGCAAATTGCCCGGCTTGATGCAGACCTGATGGTGGTTGTCGCCTACGGTCTGATACTTCCCCGCGAGGTGCTGGAGATGCCACGTCTCGGCTGTCTCAATATTCATGCCTCGCTGCTGCCGAGGTGGCGTGGTGCAGCGCCGATTCAGCGCGCTATTCTTGCCGGTGATGATGAAACCGGTGTTGCCATTATGCAAATGGCGGCAGGTTTGGATACTGGTCCGGTTTGGCACCTCAGGCGTATAGGAATCGGAGAAAAAGAGACCGGTGGTGAGCTCCATGACCGGCTCTCTGCACTTGGTGCGAAAGCCCTGATGGAGACTCTGCCGATGCTTGAATCGGGAGATGCATCTCCTGTTACCCAGTCGGATGACGGTGTTGTCTATGCCGACAAGCTCAGTAAAGAAGAGGGAGAGATCGAGTGGCAAATGTCGGCGCAATCGATCAGCCGCAAGGTGCGTGCATTCAATCCATGGCCGGTCGCATGGACAGGTTTTGACGGCAACAAACTGCGTGTCTGGCAAGGGCATGAGCAACCTGGTGATGCAGTCGGTGCAAGCGGTGAAGTGGTTGCGGCTGACAAGAACGGGATTGTCGTGCAATGCGGAAGCGGACAGCTGGTGATTGAGAGCCTGCAGTTGCCGGGCAAGCGCGCCATGTCGGCAGCCGATTTTCTCAATGCGCACAGTATTGTGGGTGCGCGTTTCGAATGAGGTTCAAATGAAACAGGGCGCACGTTCAGTTGCTGCACGCGTGATCCAGGATGTTGCCAACGGACGCGCGCTGGATTCCGCGCTTGAAGATCGAAGCAGTGATGTCAGCGACAACGAGCGCGCACTGGTGGCGGAAATGGCCTATGGTGTGTGCCGCTGGCATTTGCAACTGGACGCGATGCTGGATCAGTTACTCGACAAGCGACTCAAGAGCAGCAAGCAGCTGGTTGAGCAGTTGCTCAAGCTTGGCCTCTACCAACTCTTTCACATGCGTATTCCTGCTCATGCTGCCGTCGATGAAACCGTCAAGGCATCTGTGCAGTTGAAACAGAAGTGGGCAACCCGGCTTGTCAATGCCATCCTCAGGCGGGCGCAGCGTGAACAGCAGGAGATTCTTGCGAAGCTGGATGCTGATCCCGTGGTCGCATCCGGACTCCCCAAATGGATCTATCGCAGTTTGTCAGAGCACTATCCTGAACAGTTACAGGCAATCGGCAAAGCACTTCTGCAACGCCCGCCGATGACCTTGCGAATTAATTCCAGGCTGACGACAGTCACAGACTATGCTGAATCTCTTGTCAGGGCAGGCATGACAAGCAGGCCTGTGGCGGATGTTCCGCAAGCACTGGTTCTCGATCAGCCGGTTAGCGTGGATAAGTTGCCCGGCTTCGAAAAAGGGCTGGTTTCAGTGCAGGATGCAGGCGCCCAGCTGGCGGCGCTCTTTCTCGATCCGCAACCGGGAGATGCAATTCTTGACGCCTGTGCAGCACCCGGCGGCAAGAGCTGCCACCTGCTTGAACTTCAACCTGTATGCATCCTGACAGCGGTTGACGTGGAGCAGAAGCGCCTGCAGCTGATACATGACAATCTGCAGCGTCTCGGTCTTGAAGCCGATGTGCTGCAACTCGATATGTCAGAACCCGGCAATCAGCTTCCTGATGAGGGGTTTGACAGGATTCTGCTTGATGTGCCCTGTTCGGCAACCGGCGTCATGCGCCGCCATCCTGACATACGCCTGTTGCGCCGTGAGTCTGACATTGCCCCGATGATCATGTTGCAGGCAAAAATTCTTCGTCACGCATGGGACCTGTTGCGCCCCGGTGGCAGATTGCTCTATGCAACCTGTTCATTGCTTGCCGGGGAGAATTGGCAGCAGGTCTCCGCGTTCATTGATGACACGCCGGATGCCGGGATGGTGCGGCTCTCACATCCGGCAGGCATTGAGTGGTCACATGGAGTACAGATACTGCCGGGCAACTCAAGCATGGATGGTTTCTATTACGCATTGATGGAGAAGCGCGGGTGATGCGCCTGCTGCCCCTGTTGCTTTGCCTCTTCGCTGCAGGCTGTTTTAACGCAAGTGACAGCAAGGGAGTTGAGATCACGGCAGTGCATAGCTGGAACCAGGGTGATGGGGGCTACTTTACTGATCTTGATATCAGTTACACTCTCTCTGATGTCGTAATCGAGGCGCTTGACCGGGGTGTACCGCTGGTGTTTCTCCTCAAGATTGATATTCGTGACAGACAGGCATCCTGGTTTGACAGGGGCAAGCAGATCAAACGGATCTTCCGGGCCAGGTACAGGCCGCTATCGAATATTTACGAGGTGGAGACGTTTACCAATACCAGTGCTGAATCAACAACCGGATTGGAGCGCTTCGTGACAAAACATGCTTTGTTTGGCTACCTGGGGGAGCTACGCGAAATCCCGGTCGTCGGGCACAGCGAGTTGTTGCCAGGGCATGACTATGTCATTGCTGCAAGCATCAAGCTGGATATAGAGAGTCTGCCATTGCCGATGCGCCCCAGGGCCTACCTGTCATCGCAATGGCATCAGCAGAGTGGATGGAGTGAATGGTCGCTGAATCAATAAACAGGCTCAAATTGCGCGCTGCCTACGCCGGATTTCTGATGCTGCTGCTGCTGGTGACACTGCACCTGATGAGCAATGCAGTTCAGAACTCGGCAACACTCAGTAAGCTCTATATTCCTCTGCTTATCGTTTCTGTCAGCGGGCTTTTTGTTCTCCTTGGGCTCGTATTCCTGAATCTCTACAGGCTTTTCAGAGCTTACCGCGATGGAGTGCCTGGTGCGCGCATGACCGTGCGCATGGTCAGCTTTTTTACAACCCTGTCACTGATTCCTGTATTGGTGGTTTTCTATTATTCGATGCAGTTTTTGCGCCAGGGTATCGATAGCTGGTTCGATATTGAGATTGAAACCACGATGAGCGATGCACTGACACTTGGCAAGGCATCGCTTAATCTTGAAAAGAGCCGCCTGCTGAACCAGACACGTGCAATCAGTCGGGAACTGGTCACTGTTGCTGACGGCAGGTTACTTGGCCAGATTGGCCTCCTGCACGAGAGTAGCGGGGCGACCGAATTAACACTCATGGATGAAAACGGCCTGGTGATTTTGTCACGTAACCAGGATCCCAGTGTCGTGGTTGCTGATACACCAGGCACCTCGATACTCCAGCAAGTCAGAGAGAGTGGTTCGTTTGTCGGGATTATTCCCTATGGCATTGATGAGCAGTTGCATTTGCGTATCGTGGTCGCGGACCTCGCTGCAACGAGGGTCGTGCAGGCGTTGTTCCCTACCAGCGAACGTGTCACCCTGCTAAGTGAGAAAGTTGAAGAGTCCTACGAGGAGTACCTGCGTCTTACCTACCTGCGCGATCAGTTGCAATTCGGTTTTACGATAACGCTGGTGCTGGTATTGTTGTTTGCCGTGTTCGGTGCCTTGTGGGGTGCTATCTACTCGGCACGCAAACTCCTGTCGCCAATTGTTAACCTCGCTGAGGCGACTGAACAGGTTGCTGCCGGAGACTACAGCACACGTCTCCCCCTTGCATCACATGCAGATGAGCTTGGTTTTCTGGTCTCATCGTTCAATGAGATGACAAGGCGCATCAGCCAGGCACGCGATGATGCTGCGAATAGCCAGCGCCAGGTTGAGTCACAGCGTACGTACCTGCAGACCTTGTTGGAACATCTGACCACGGGCGTACTGACATTCGACTGCGAGAGGAGGTTGAGGACGGCGAACAGCGCCGCGAGCCAGGTTCTTGACGTGCAGATGGATCGATGTCTGGAAATGACGCTCGAAGAGATTGCGGCAGGTGAAACCAGGTTGGCGGCATTTTTCGGTGCAGTTGAAGGAGCTGGCCTGGAGCGTGAACACCAGGTGGTTATTGATACTGGTACCGGTTACAGAACGCTACGCTGGCGAGTGACGCCACTCGCGAGTGAGTGTGGTGACGAAGGAGGTATTGTCTTGATGTTTGATGACGTGACCGATTTGATTCAGGCCCAGCGTGATGCTGCCTGGAGCGAGGTGGCGCGACGACTGGCTCATGAGATCAAGAATCCACTGACACCCATTCAGCTTTCCGCGGAACGTCTCAGGCGAAAGTATATGCCATTGCTTGAAGATGAACAGAAAGATGTGCTCGAACGGGCAACCCATACAATCGTGCAACAGGTCGATGCCATGAAGCAGATGGTGAATGCCTTCTCCGACTACGCAAAACCTTCGCAAATTGATATGCAGGCCCGGCCGCTGGAGTTTGACGGCCTGTTGCGCGAGGTTGTGACTCTCTACGGCTCGAGTCCGACTTGTCGTGTGAGTGCGGACTATGGAGCGGGAGCTGCATTGCTGCATGCTGATCCGGTGAAGATGAGGCAGGTATTTCATAATCTGCTGAAAAATGCCCAGGAAGCTGTCGCAGGTCGGGATGACGGCTGTGTAGAGATCAATAGTGCCGCTGTTGATGGGGACGGGTATCATTACATCGAACTGTTGGTGACAGATAACGGCAGCGGTTTTGATGCTGACCTGATGGAAAGGATTTTCGATCCCTATGTGACAACCAAGGAGGGTGGCACCGGGCTTGGCCTGGCAATCGTAAAAAAGATTGTTGAAGAGCATAATGGTGGTATCTGGCTGGTGGACAGGCGACAGCAGGGTGCGCAGATTATTGTACGCCTTCCCGTGTGGCAGGAGGGAGATGTCTATGATGCCGTTCCAGCGCCTGATGTCAGCACTGAATAAATAAAACGACAGAACCAATTGGTAATAACAAAATGAAGAGTTCCTACATTCTGGTTGTAGATGATGAACCGGATATTCGCGAAACGGTCAAAGAGATCCTTGAGGATGAAGGCTACCTTGTCGCAACAGCCAAAAATGCCGATGAGGCGCGTCACCACTTCAGGGAGCATCTTCCTGATGCAGTGCTGCTTGATATCTGGATGCCGGATACAGACGGAATAACACTCCTTAAGGAGTGGTCGGAGATGAGCGGTGGCAAGCTGCCGAGTCCGGTTGTGATGATGTCCGGACACGGTACCGTGGAGACGGCTGTCGAAGCGACACGTCTTGGTGCCTACGACTTTCTTGAGAAGCCCCTGGGTATTGCCAAGCTGTTGCTGACGCTTGAACGCGCACTGCAGAGCAGTCGTCTGCAGCTGCAGGCAAATGACTCGCTGCATGCAGCGCCATTCATCGAACCTACCGGCAGTAGCCAGGCGATAACGCGCCTCAGAGAGCAGGTGAAACGAATTGCCCAACATGACAGCTGGGTATTGATGAGTGGCGAGGCCGGCAGCGGACGAGAAACTTTTGCTCGCTATATTCATGCGAATTGCACTCGTGCCGAGAGGCCTTTCGTGCATGTTGCTGTCTCATCGATTGAGGCGGGCAATGCGGCCCTGGAGCTTTTTGGCCGCGAAGAGGGGCAGAAGATTGATTACGGCCGACTCGAGCAGGCCAGGGGTGGAACCCTTTTCCTGGATGAGGTTGCCGACATGGATGCTGATGTCCAGAAGCGCCTGGTCGGCGCGCTTGATACAGGCTCCTTTCTGCGTGTTGGTGGTAGTGAGCCGGTGCATCTCGATGTGCGTATCATCGCTGCGACACAGAAAAATCTCGAGGATGAGGTCAACGAGGGGCGTTTTCGTGAGGATCTCTTTTTCCAGCTTAACGTAGTGCCTGTTGTCATCCCGCCGCTGCGTGAGCATGAGGATGATGTGATCGAGCTGCTGAACTTTTATGTTGATCACTATTCATCACGTGAGCGGCTTCCCTATCGTCGTTTCGATACAGCTGCACAAAACTACCTGCGCCAGTATCAGTGGCCGGGAAATGTGCGCGAATTGAAAAACCTGGTGCAGCGTCTATTGATTGTCGGTGGCGATGAGGAGATCGAGGTTAGTGAGGTTGAGAGTGCGATTGGCATATTGTCATCTAGCGGGCAAAGCGCTGGTATCTCAATCAGTTTCGATCAGCCATTGCGTGAAGCACGAGAGGATTTCGAGCGTGCCTATTTTATCTACCAGATGGGCAAGCATGATCGTAACGTAACGCAGATGGCGGAGGAGGCGGGTATCGAGAGAACGCATCTCTATCGCAAGCTGAAATCTCTCGACATCGATGTGAAGGCCAAGCGCAAATGAAAATCGTCATTCTGGGAGCTGGGCAGGTTGGCAAGTCAGTGGCTGCAACCCTGGCCGGCGAGCATAATGATATTACCGTCGTTGACCAGGACTCAAAACGCCTGGAGTCTTTGCAGGGGCGCTACGACCTGCGTACCGTGCTTGGGTATGCTTCGTATCCCGATATCCTTACGCAAAGCGGTCTTGAAGACGCAGATATGCTGATCGCGGTTACCCAGAGTGACGAGATCAACATGGCAGCCTGCCAGATCGCCTGGAACATGTTCAGGACACCGAGAAAAATCGCACGTGTTCGTGCTCCCGAGTATCTGACCAGCCAGGAATTATTTAGCAATGAGGCGATCCCGATCGATGTCCTCATCTCTCCGGAGCAGTTGGTTACAGACTCGATTATCCGTTTGATTCAGAATCCCGGTGCCTTGCAGGTGGTTGATTTTGCCAAGGGTAAAGCGCGCATGGTGGGCGTCAAGGCGTACCATGGCGGACCACTCGTGGGGCATGAGTTACGCGAATTGAATGAGCATCTCCCCGGCGTCCATGAGGCACGAGTTGCTGCAATCTACCGTGATGACCGCTCGTTTTCCCCGAATGGCAGTACTGTTATTGAGGCGGATGATGAGCTCTTCTTTATTGCTGCCTCGGAAAATATCAAGGCCGTGGTGGGTGAACTGAGGCGTACCGAGAAAGCGGTGCGCCGCCTGATTATCGCCGGCGGCGGGAATATCGGTCGTCGTCTCGCGATTGCGCTTCAAAAGGACTACAACGTCAAGTTGATCGAACGCGACCACAATCGTGCCCGCATGGTTGCAGAGGAGTTGACCGATACAATTGTCTTGACGGGAGATATCTCGGATGAGGAACTCCTTCTGGAAGAGAATATCGAGAACACGGACGCCTTTGTCGCCGTAACCAATGATGAAGAGGCCAACGTGCTCTCGTCGATGCTGGCCAAACAGCTTGGTGCTCGCAAGGTGATGGCGCTGATCAATCGCGCTTCTTACGTTGACCTGGTGCAGAGTGGCCCAATCGATATTGCGATTTCCCCTCAACAGGCGACTATTGGTTCTCTGTTGACCTATATCCGCCGTGGTGATGTTGCCGTGGTGCATGCGCTGCGGCATGGCGCTGCAGAGGCGATCGAGGCTGTCGCTCATGGCGATAAGAGTTCATCGAAGGTTGTCGGACGCCAGGTCGACGAGATCAAGTTGCCCCAGGGAGCGAATATCGGTGCAATCGTACGTGGAGATGATGTTCTGATGGCGCACCACGATACGGTCATCGAGGCGGATGACCACGTCATCATATTCCTGATGGATAAGGGCAGGGTCAAAGAGGTCGAACGCCTTTTCCAGGTCGGCATCGGTTTTATCTGATGAAGTTCAGTAGTATTCAACGCATTCTCGGCATGCTGATGATGATCTTCAGCTTTACCCTGTTGCCGCCGGTGATGGTCTCCCTGATATACCAGGACCATGCTGCAAAGGGTTTTCTTATCGCCTTTTTTGTTACTGTGACAGTCGGACTGCTTGCCTGGTTGCCGGTGCGGAATATTCGCCACGAACTGCGTCTGCAGGATGGATTTGTCATCGTAGCACTATTCTGGGGTGTACTCAGTCTGATCGGTTCACTGCCTTTCATGCTCTCAGAGCAGCCGCACATGTCACTGACGGACTCCTTCTTTGAATCCATATCGGGGCTGACCACGACTGGTGCGACAGTCATAACCAATCTCGACGAAATGCCGAAAACGATTCTGTTCTACCGTCAGCAGCTGCAGTGGCTGGGTGGCATGGGAATCATCGTACTCGCCGTCGCCGTCCTGCCAATGCTGCGTATTGGTGGTATGCAGTTATACAAGGCCGAAACCCCGGGCCCCATGAAAGATACCAAGCTGACGCCACGTATTACCGAGACGGCCAAGGCACTATGGATCATCTATCTCTCCCTGACGATCGTCTGTGCTGTAGCTTACTGGCTTGCCGGTATGACGCTGTTCGATGCTATCGGCCATGCCTTTTCCACTATCGCTATCGGTGGTTTTTCAACCCATGATGCGAGCATGGGCTTCTTCGAAAACCCACTCATTCACCTGATCGCCATCGTCTTTATGTATATTGCGGGGATTAACTTTGCGCTCCATTTCATGGCGTACAGAGGTAAGACACTGCGTGACTACTGGCATGACAGCGAGTTCAGGTTGTACTCGGGAATCCTGCTTTTTGCGAGTATCGCGGTGGTTGCCTTTCTCTATTTTTCCGGCATCTACAACGGCAAGGAGTCGATTATCAAGGGGGTCTTTCAGCTGGTCTCCTTTGCCACGACATCGGGTTTTACCACGGCGGACTTCAACCAGTGGCCGGGTTTTGTTGCGATTCTTCTGCTCTTTACCAGTTTTGTCGGCGCATGCGCGGGTTCGACCGGTGGTGGTATCAAGGCCATCCGTGTGTTGCTGCTCATCAAGCAGGGGGCCCGGGAAGTGAAACGCTTGATACACCCCTCGGCACAAATTCCGGTGCGTGTTGGCGACAAGGTGATTTCTCCAAGGGTCATCGACGCCGTGTGGGGTTTTTTTGCGCTCTATGTTGCAAGCTACACCGTCATGTATCTTGCTCTTGCAGCTACCGGGCTGGATTTGATGACGGCTTTCTCATCAGTCGCTGCAGCAATGAACAACCTGGGCCCCGGATTGGGAGCCGTGTCGAGCAATTATGCTTCTATCAATGATCCTGCAAAGTGGATTCTCTGCTTTGGCATGCTGCTTGGGCGTCTCGAAATATTTACCCTGCTCGTGCTCTTGAGTCCTGGTTTCTGGCGACGTTAAACACAAGATTATTTCTGCTATTCACCTTGCATTTGAATTGGTATTTGCTAAGATACTGATATAGGTCATGGTTTATCCTGCTTATACAGCTATAGAGTGGTATCTCATGATCTGTTCGAAGAGTAGTGGCGGTGTTGCCGTCTACTGTTTTGTTGTGGCGTTGTTGACTGTGGAATTGGCGTTTGCCGCTGACCCGTTCGATAGCGAATGTGATCTGACACTGCTATCACAAGTTGAGTTGTACAGTGATATACATGCAGGCCAGTTGATTGATTTGCGGCCGGATTTTGCGCCGGAATCAAAATCAACGAATTCTGCACAAAAGTTCAGGGAAGCGCTTGCAGGCCTGGGCTACATATTAACCGGCGATATCGATCGGCTCGATCACCTGAGTCGTCCACCTGATCAGCCGTGTGATGTGCATTCAGATATCGGCTATGACACGAAACTGAATGACAGCTTGCTGTTCAAGGCACAAAAGAGGGAAGGCGAAAAGACAAGGTGGTACCTTTTCGACAGTAATATTGATGAGTGGCACTGAACCTGGCCGACTCTACGGCTGGCAGGTTATAAACAGAAAGCATTATTGCTTTATTTATTTGTAATAGTGGGAGAACCTTATGAACAAAAACATTTTACTTGCGGTTGTAACCGCTGCAATGCTGGCATTCAGTACGTCTGCATCAGCATTCTTCTGGGATAATGATGACGACTGGGATGAGCCATGGGATGACAATGATTGGCCAGAATTCACTCCAATGTACTGGATGGAAGAGTTTGCCGACGAGATGGACGATGATGACGACGACTACTATCGTTACGGTCCTCGCGGCGGCTATGGCCCATATGGCGGCGGCTACTATGGTGGTCCACGTCCATACTATGGCGGTGATTATGCTCCACGTCCTTATCCACCACGTGGCTACTATCCGCAGAATCCGTATCCACAGCAGCCATACCAGTATCCTCAGTAGGCTCCAGTACAGCAGGCACCTGTTCCACAGCAGTAATTTAGTTACTGCCTGACTGGTTGAAAACCCCGGGTTAGCCCCGGGGTTTTTTTATGCCTGGAAAAAATTACAAGTTATGTTGCGAGGTTGGTGAACCAGGTGATGCTTTGCTTTCACCTTTCACCTTTCACCTTTCACCTTTCACCTTTCACCTGGGGGCCCAAAAGAGGCAGGGTTGTGCCGGTCTTATTTGCTTGCGATCTCCTCAAGTTGCTTCGCCTTTATAATCTGGCCATCCAGCGCGGCATCTTTGGCAGAACGACCGTAGGCGATACCGATCAACTGGCTGTAGTAAACAACCGGCATGTTGAACTTGGTGCCATGCCATGCCATGCCATGCCATGCCATGCCTTGCGTTGATCTGATCCTGGTAGATTTCCACGTTCACCTGGCACAGGGGGCAGGGAGTGGCAATCATGTCAGCGCCGTGATCGTAGGCC
>NZ_MPRK01000101.1 GCF_002021095.1 Solemya elarraichensis gill symbiont
CAGGCGGGGTCGTGGTATTCCTCAAGATCGGTATGGATGTCAGCTGGGAAACAGATCAGACAGTCGATGAGATGGTCAATTCTGCCGTCAGTCAAGCCTATTCCCATCCGGATAACGTGCTGCGTGCATCCATGGTTGCCGACCCGCTCGGCGCACGCAAGAATACCGGTGACAATACACCTGCCGTGATACATACCGAGCTGGTTGCAGGAAACAAGGTTGAAATCAAACTCGCGGCCAAGGGTGGCGGTTCGGAAAACAAGGCACGCTTTACGGTTCTCAATCCGAGCAGCTCACTGGTCGACTGGGTTCTGGATATTGTGCCAACTCTTGGTGCTGGCTGGTGCCCACCGGGCATGCTCGGTATCGGTGTTGGCGGTAGTGCTGAAAAAGCGATGATACTTGCGAAAGAGTCGCTCATGGAGCATATCGATATTCACGAGCTGCAGGCACCTGGGCCTGCCAACCGCAAGGAAGAGTTGCGCCTTGAACTGTTTGAGAAAGTGAATGCACTTGGCATCGGCGCACAGGGTCTCGGCGGCCTGACAACAGTACTGGATGTCAAGATCAACGACTTCCCTACCCATGCCGCCTCGCTGCCGGTTGCACTGATCCCGAACTGTGCCGCAACACGTCATGTTGAATTTACCCTGGATGGGAGCGGCCCCGCCGTACTCACTCCTCCTTCAATGGATGTTTGGCCCGATATTACATACGAAGCTGATGATGCTTCCATCCCTGTGAATATCGATACGATCACACGTGAAGAGATTGCCAGCTGGAAACCGGGTGACCGCCTGCTGCTCTCCGGTAACCTGCTGACCGGTCGCGATGCCGCACACAAGCGTATCCAGGAGTTGCTCGATAAGGGCGAGTCACTCCCTGATGGCGTCGATTTCGAAAACCGCTTTATCTATTACGTCGGTCCGGTCGATCCGGTGGGTGATGAAGTTGTCGGTCCGGCCGGCCCAACAACCTCGACACGCATGGACAAGTTCACCGATATGATGCTCGACAAAACAGGTCTTGTCGGCATGGTCGGCAAAGCCGAGCGTGGACCTGCAGCGCGAGAAGCCATTAAGCAGCATGGCGCCATCTACCTGATGGCTGTCGGTGGCGCTGCTTACCTGGTGGCAAAGGCAATCAAGTCATCTCGCATCATCGCATTTGAAGACCTCGGCATGGAGGCAATTCGTGAATTCGAGATCAAGGATATGCCTGTTACAGTCGCAGTCGACAGTCGCGGCGAGTCGGTTCAAGAGAGCGGCCCGAAAGAGTGGCGTATCAAGATTGGCAAGCTGCCAATCGCGGAATAAATCCGAGGCAAAAAAACGGCGGCTAACAAAGTGTTAGCCGCCAATACTCTGCTGAGTGGTTGGAGTAGAAACGTTGAATTAGCTTCTGAAACGAATAATAGCAGAAATTTGCTGCTGCGCATCATTTTTATTCAAAAAATAAGAAATAATTATCCGAGGACTGATTTTGCCCCCATTTTTTGCTGGCTAATAGACTGACAGATACACCTAACTCTTTAGTAATATCAATACTTTAGGTTGACATTCTAATGTTAGCATTTTCATAACTCCCCACATATACTTAATATCAATCAATACGACTGGTTTGGAAAAGGAGTCCCGACGACGTCATGAAAAAGATGCTTGGCTTCACGCTGATTGAGTTCATGATCGCGCTTATCTTGCTCGTGATCCTGGTAACAATTGCCGCACCAAATTTCGCAAGCCTGATTGAGCGTAATCGCAGCACCTCATCTCTTGAAAACCTCTACCACGACCTGATGCTCACACGCAGCATGGCATTTGGTGCCAACACCGACAGGTGTCTTATTACAAATCCACCGCACGATTGCTTCCTGGAAGACGACCAACCAAGTCAGCGCACACACCAGGTCAAGAAGGCCATGGGGACGATTATCGATGAAGCAGACGATGATCTATACATGGCAATTATGGGTTTCAGAGGCAAGAGAGTCCCCATAAGTGATCCGCTCTCATGTCAAATGAAAGATGATGGAAAACAATGCCTGAAGGCCGATATCAGGGTTTATGCCAGGTTCCTTGACCTGGAATCAGACAACGGTCGGGATTCGCTAAAATGGGCGATTAATAAGATTGGCCATGACATGTCTACCCCCACATCGTCAGCCCTGCATGATGCCGTACAGTGGTACAAAGAGGGCATTGAAGCGACCAGGCACAAAGGTGTAAAACAAAACATTCCCAGCCCGATACTCAATTATTGCCAGCCGAACCATATCGTCCTGTTAAGTGATGGTGCGCCAAACAGCAATTCAATTGAGAAGAATGGCTGGGGTTACACCAATAATCACCTGGACGACCGGGACCCCGGCAATCCCAACCCCGAATGCGAATGGAGTGAAAAAACAACCGGACATGCGTTCGAGGCAACAGAAACGCCCCAGGATGGTCGTTGCAGTCCGGATTTTGTTGAATATGCGCGGAATGCAGACCTGATCCCATCAATGGATGGTACACAATTTGTAACAACACATACGATCGGTTTCCACACGACACCACTGGCAAATACTTTTCTGGAGTATATTTCCGAAAAAGGGAGAGGAAATTTCTTCACTGCTGACAATGCCGATGAGTTGACAGATGTTCTAAAAAGCCTTGTTCGCGATGCAAAAGCAGTCGTTGATACAAGCATCAACACGCCTACCATCCCGTTCGATCCGTCGAATGTCGCAGTAAGTCAGAACAGCCTTTACCTGCCTGTGTTTAAACCGACGGTTAACACTTTCTGGTTCGGCAACCTGAAAAAATATGAAATCAGGATCACAAGCGCGGGTAATTTTGAACTGGTTGATGCCAATGATGCATCTGCCCTGAACACAGACAACAGCTTTGTCGAAGGCGCCCAGAGTTTCTGGAGTAGCAGTCCTGATGGCAATAATCCACTGGCAGGCGGAAGCGCCTCAATGCACACAGGCAATCGCAACCTCTACACTTATGTGTCCGGGGGAAGATCGACACCAGGCACATTGAGTGCCCACAGGTTATATAACTTCGTTACAAACGAGGCACATCCTGATATTACCAAGCAGATGCTGGACGTAACGAATACAAGTGAGAAGAATGAACTGCTTGAATGGATTAGTACTGGCCACGGATTTATGGGGGCCCCGCTGCATACCACACCCACCCTCCTCAATTACGAGGACAGATTGGGTGCTTCCCAGGCGATACTGCTGATTACCACATCCGAGGGCGTATTATCTGCAATCGATCCTGCGTCTGGTGCAGAGCTTTGGGCCTATATGCCGGATGAGTTAATGGAAAATATCAAGACGATCAAGCATCAATACGATAATCCGGATGATACCAATCTAACCGCTGAGCGCATCTATGGCCTTGATGGCCATCTCGAGATTCTTCACGACGACGCGAATGGCGACAACCTCATCAATAATAATGAATCTGTCACAGCCGTATTCGGCATGCGTCGCGGGGGAAGAAATTACTATGCTCTCGATATCACCGATCCAGACAACCCGGAATTCAAGTGGGAGATCATCGGAGGTGTGGGAGATTTCAGCCAACTCGGTCAGACCTGGGCAAAACCAGACGCAGGTAACATATTCATTGATGGCGTAAATACCGAGGTAATTATTTTCAGTGGCGGCTATGATCCGGATCAGGACAATGTCTATGGCGCAAGAGTTGCTGACGATATCGGTAATGCGCTCTATATAGTCGATGCAGAGAGCGGTGAACGACTCTGGTGGGCTTCATCTCATGGAGGGGCATCTCTAAGACTGACTAGTATGACCAATTCCATTGCAGCAGACGCCCGCCCGGTAGATGTGGATAATGATGGAACCTGGGATCGGGTCTACCTCGCCGACACGGGCGGCCGTATAATCCGTATCGATTTCTACACCGATACTGATGGCGCACACCAGATTAATGGCTATATTCTGGCCGATCTCAATGGCGGCACTGCAAACAGTAACCGGCGCTTTTTCAACAAGCCGGAAGTTGGCTATTATGCCTCCGGTAATGAGCGCTTTTATGCCCTGCTGGCAGGAAGCGGCGATCGTCCTGACCCAATGGATCACTCAGTGCAGAACCGTTTCTACATGGTCAAGGATTATCACCCCTGGTCTCCGCAACGTCTCAATGGCGAGTACGTGGTGCCACAGCCAATTGTTGAAGATGCATCCAGCTGCGCGCACGCGGACAACTGCAACACACTCTATAATGCCACCAGCAATTTAATTCAGTCAGGCACGACTGAAGAACAGCAAAGTGCGCAAAACTTCTTATCGAACACAAGCGGATGGTATATTGATCTTGCCAAAAGGGAGATGAGTGCTAGTCGCGCCCTTCTCTACAATCACAATCTCTATTTCACCACTTTTTCTGGACGTATCACTCCAGCAGCGGGAGTTTGTGATCCGTCCGATCTCACGTTCACGAGCCGCTTTTTTGCACTGAATCTCCGTACTGCAGGAGCTGTAATAAGGGATTTTGATGCAGATGCAACAGATCTCACAACAACTGATCGTTCACTGGAGTTAAACGTCACAGGCCTACCTCCGGCTCCCTCAATCTTTTTTATCGGCGAAACTCAAGCAGAAGAAAATGGGCAAACAGTAACCGCTCCTGTCAATAAGCTTTTTGTCGGTGCTGGCCTTGATATACCAGTCTTTTCCACATACAGGCCCATCCCCTTGTGGTGGGAGGAAGTCATTAATGTCGACTAAACCCGGCCACCAAGATGAGAACAGCGGCTTCTCACTGATCGAACTCCTTATCACCATAGTTGTAATTGCCATTCTCGCAGTCATTGCCTACCCGAACTATAGCGAATTCATACTGAAATCACGTCGTCTCGATGCCCAGAGTGAACTGATGGACCTCGCGCATCGTCAGGAGAGGCACTATGCAGCAAACGCAACCTATACGGTCGACATGACTGCCTTGGGGTACGACAACAGCGCTTTGGTCACGACCGCAGAGGGTTATTACCAACTGAATGTAGAAGCGGCAACTGGAGCATGCCCGCTAAGTCGTTGCTTCCTTCTTAAGGCGGTACCACTCGGTCACCAGGCAAATGACCGTTTCAGTGTCATTCGCCTGCATTCAAGTGGCAGCAAAGAAATGAGGGACAAGAACAGCGGAAACTTCCAAACTGGATGGGAGGACTGAAGGGTAGATCGGGCACCTGCACAGCCGAATATTGACACACCATGGTGCACTGCCGGTTAGCGGGTTATCCTGTCGGGTGCCAGGTGATTGTGAATCAATAACTCTTCTACTTCGTCACTCAGCATAGGTTTTGAGTAGAGGTATCCCTGTACAAAATCACACTTGTGACGGCGGAGAAAGTCAGCCTGCTTTTCTGTCTCCACTCCTTCAGCCACCACCTGGTAACCCAGTTCTTTTGCAAGTGCGATACTGGCACCTGTGATTGCCTCATCGTTCGGCTCTTCGCCTAAACCATCAACGAACGAGCGATCAATCTTGAGTCGATTAAGGGGTAACCGTTTCAGGTTCACCAGGGAGGAGTGGCCTGTACCGAAATCGTCAATTGACATTTCTATACCCATACTGGAAAAAGTATCTAGGTTACTGTAAATGGTGCCGCCATCGTGAAAAACCATGCTTTCGGTAATCTCGAACTCGAGGAGAGTGCCGGGCAGCTCGTAGCGAGCGAGAATATCCTTTACCTCATCCACCAGTGACGCATTGTTTAGCTGGCGACTGGATAGATTGATTGCGATACGACCAAAATGAAGCTTTTTCTGCAGCCAAATAGTTGCCTGCCTGCACACTTCCTCTATCACCCAGATACCCATTGGTTCAATCAACCCGGTTATCTCGGCCATTGGAATGAAGCTATTCGGATTGCGGAACTCGGGGGCAGCCGTCGGCCAGCGAACCAGCGCCTCAAGCCCTATGAGAGCTTCATCCTCCAGTCTGTACTGAGGCTGGTAACGAAGAACCAGTTCCTGCTCTGTAATGGCCTTGCGTAAACTGGATCCCAGGGCCAGGTAGTTCGCTGAGTTGTCGGCAAGTTCCGAGGTGAAAAAACTGAACTGGTTGCGTCCGGCTTCCTTTGCCATGTACATGGCACTATCAGCATATCGCAGCAATAGATCGGCTTCCTCGCCATCATCTGGTACGACTGCTATACCAATACTCCCGCTTATCTGCAGTTCCATCTCCGTGAGTTTTACCGGATCATTAAAAGAATTGAGGACAAGCGTGTCTTTGATCTCGTGATGTAAAACGGGACATCCAAGTCGCCCTTTTACACTCGATCTTCGACAGCCTTTATTGCCCCGGACGCCCTG
>NZ_MPRK01000102.1 GCF_002021095.1 Solemya elarraichensis gill symbiont
TCTACAACGGGAACACCTGAGATCTTGCGCTTGCGGGTGAGTTGAATCACTTCACCAATCGAGGTTGTTGGTGTGACTGTAATCGGATCGTGAATCACGCCGCTCTCGTAGCGCTTAACATTCTCGACGCGCGACGCCTGGCGCTCGGCTGTCATGTTCTTGTGGATAATGCCAAGGCCGCCTTCAAGCGCCATGGCAATTGCGAGGCGCGATTCGGTGACCGTGTCCATCGCGGCTGAAACCAGCGGAATACTCAGGTCGATATCACGTGTCAGCTTGGTTGCCAGCGAGACATCCTTGGGCAGAACGTTCGAGTAGGCAGGCAGAAGCAGTACGTCGTCAAAAGTGAGGGCTTCCTCGGCAATTCTCAGCATGGTCGTCAGATTCCGCAGTAGATGAAATTTAGCGGAGCATTATACTAGGAATGGAGCTCAATTTGTTACTTTAGCTGAGCTTTTTCTACACTATTTCGCTACTTTTCTCTGCCGTATCGCCTCGAATAGTGTCACGCCCGTTGCCACGGCGACATTCAGGCTCTCAACTGAGCCAGCCATCGGCAGCGAGATGAGTTGATCACAGTGCTCGCGAGTCAGGCGTCGCATGCCCTTCTCTTCCGCACCCATGACAATCGCCGTCGATCCGCGTAAATCGGCATCATACAGGCTCATATCGGCCTCACCGGCAGTACCGGTTACCCACACCTGGAACTCCTGCGTGAGCATTTCGAGGGTACGCACCAAGTTAGTCACCTGAACAAACGGGATACTCTCGGCTGCACCACTTGCCACCTTGCAGACCACCGGAGTGAGGCCAACACTGCGATCTTTTGGTGCGATAACTGCGTGTACACCTGCAGCATCAGCCGTTCGCAGACAGGCGCCGAGGTTGTGAGGATCCTGCACACCATCGAGGACTAATAGAAGATAAGGAGGCTCTATCCTGTCGAGCAGCTGGCGCAGCACATTTTCACCCAGCGCAGTCGGTGCCCGTGCACGCACGAGAACACCCTGATGGTTCAGATCGGTGGCGAGACGATCAAGTTCGTCACGATCACTGGAATGGAAGGCAATATCGAGCTTGTTGAACTCATCGATGAGTTCGCGTAGACGCCGGTCACGACGACCACTGTCGATCCACGCCTCAAGAATTGCCTCTGCGCCGTGACGCAGAAGATTCCTGACACTGTGAATACCGCCAACCAGGCGGGTTTCTGAACGGCTCATTTACCCTGTTTGCGCGGCTTTTTGCTACCACCACGCCTGGAGCGGGACGCCCTGGGCTTGTCGCCACCATCTTTGCGGCGCTTTCCGCCACTGCGTTTTTTGCCACCTGGACGGGATCCCGCATCTTTTCTGGAAGCCGCATCATGCAACACAAAATCGATCTTGCGCTCATCCACATTGACTGCCGCTATCTGGATACGTAACGGATCACCGAGACGGTAGCTCTTGCCGGTACGCTCGCCACTGAGCCTGTGTGCAACAGGGTCAAAATGGAAATAATCCTTGTCCAGCGCCGTGATATGCACAAGACCATCGACGTAGATGCCGTCGAGCATTACGAACAGGCCAAACGAGGTCACACTGGTAATGATACCGTCGAACTTCTCGCCAACCTTGTCGAGCATGTACTCGCACTTGAGCGTATCGAGCGCATCACGACTCGCTTCATCTGCGCGCCTCTCAGTGGTTGAACAGTGCTCGGCAAAACTCTGCAATTCACCTTTCGAATAGTGAAAATCACTCGCCTTGCCGCCATTCACAACATGCTTCAGGGCACGGTGTACAAGCAGATCTGGATAACGACGAATCGGGGATGTAAAGTGGGTATAGGCATCATAAGAGAGACCAAAGTGCCCAAGGTTGTCAGTGGTATAAACCGCCTGCGAGAGTGAGCGCAGCAGTACAGTCTGGATTAGCTGTGCATCGGGACGTTCGCGCACCTGGTCGAGCAGTTTTGCGTAGTCGCCCGCGGTGGGTTTTGCACCACCCGGCAGTGACAGACCCATTTCGCCAAGGAACTGGCGCAGATCAACGAGTTTCTCGGCAGAAGGACCTTCATGAACACGGAAGTGCGCAGGCATCTTCTTGCGTTGTAACAGGCGTGCCGCCGCGACATTGGCAGACAGCATGCACTCTTCAATAATCTTGTGCGCATCATTGCGTGTCACCGCAACAATATCTGCAATTTTTCCCTCGTCGAAAATGATACGTGTTTCGACTGTCTCAAAATCGATTGCGCCACGTTCGCGCCTTGCTGCCAGCAGCACGTGGTAGAGCGAATAGAGCTGTTCGAGATGCGGCAGCATTGCCTCATACTCCTTGATCAGCTTTTTATCGCGATCAACCAGCATGGCAGCAACCTTGTCATAGGTAAGCCGCGCATGTGAGTGCATCACACCCTCGAAAAAGCGTGAGCGCAGTAGTTTGCCCTCGCGGTTGATCAGCATCTCGCAGCACATGCAGAGGCGATCGACTTGCGGATTCAGCGAGCACAGGCCGTTGGAAAGAATCTCGGGCAGCATAGGCACTACGCGTCCCGGAAAATAGACCGAGGTGCCGCGTGAATACGCCTCTGTATCAAGCGGGTTACCGGGTTTCACGTAGTGAGAGACGTCGGCAATGGCAACAATCAGCTTCCAGCCTTTTGGCGTCGCTTCACAGTAGACAGCGTCGTCATAATCACGCGCATCCTCACCATCGATAGTAACCAACGGCAGTTTACGCAGGTCGACCCTGCCCTTTTTGGCCGATTCCGGCACCTTCTCGGAGAGTTTTACTATTGCCTGCTCAACCTCTGCGGGCCACTCGACCGGGATTTCATGGCTGCGGATCGCAATATCCGTCTCCATACCTGAGGCCAGGTGTTCACCCAATCTCTCGACAATTTTGCCAACCGGCTGAGTGCGTCGGCTCGGTTGTACAATCAGTTCAACAACGACGATATCGCCCTTTTTGGCATCATTCAGCTCGGTTCCGGGGACGATAATCTCCTGCGTCATGCGCTTGTTGTCAGGCCTGACAAAACCGACACCGCCCTCGATCGCCAGGCGACCGACAATTTTTTCATGCGCACGCTCAAGCACTTCAACAATGGTGCCCTCGCGGCGTCCGCGATTATCGATACCGGCAACCCGAACCACGGCACGATCGCCATGCATCAGCTTGCGCATCTCGCGATGTGTCAGAAACAGGTCATCACCACCCTCTTCGGGAATCAGAAAGCCGAAACCATCAGCATGGCCAGTTACACGGCCAACAATCAGCTCCTCTTTATCAATGACGCAAAAACCCTTCTTGCGGTTCTTGATCAGCTGGCCATCGCGCAGCATAGCGCCCAGACGGCGGTCCAGGGCTATCAGCTGATCTTCGTCCTTGATACCCAGGGCATTGGCAATTTCTGCAAAACTGATGGGGCAGCCCTGTTCATTAATGGATTCCATAATGAATTCGCGGCTGGGGATGGGGTTGTCATACTTCTTCGCTTCACGTGCGAAATTCGGGTCGCGCTTGGATTTGCGCTTTGACCGGCTCTTGTTACTCAATCAATTTTTCCATTAAGACTATATTATTTATACTATTGTACGTTGACAGAAGGCGCTTGTCGCTGTATTGTTCGCACCGCACTTAGCCGAGGTGGCGGAATTGGTAGACGCGCTAGCTTCAGGTGCTAGTGGGCATTAGCTCGTGGAGGTTCAAGTCCTCTTCTCGGCACCATACATTAAAAACCCTTTAGTGATTGATCACTGAAGGGTTTTTTCGCTTATTGATTACGTGAATTGTTAAATTTATATCTGATCTCAAAGGGGAATAGTAATTGGGACTTTGTTAAAACGTGGTCTGTCGCCTAGTAACCACCCCAAATATCACTATTCATGCATGCCTCATTTCTGAAGTCCACTCAAATGTAGCAGTGTCCGAAAAAGTTCAGACGCACATTCTCCAACTCTTAAGCCACCGCTGCTGCAAATATTGCATACAGATCTCCTGGCAGCGGTACATCCAACTTCCAGGTAATACTCATCGGCCTTTCAGACTCATGTGATACATAGCTTGCAGGCCCTAAAAACCAGAAGGCCCGTTCCTTGGTGTTCTCGCGGGCAAACAGCATAATCGATGTGCTTTTCTCAACATGGTTGCAACACCTCTGCCCTGTTGCACTTTTTTCAGTTGTTATAGATTGTGACTCCCAATGGATTAGTTCACGGCTAATCGCATAATCACGGTATCTCGTTGTAGGTGAAAAGTTACCCTCAGTTTTGTCGAGAGTAAATGCACAGACATCTGATTTCTCTCCTTCAACCCACAGCACGCCCTCTCGCCAAGGGCGGGTTATTGCAGTTTCACCCACGCCAAACGCGGATAATATTTCTATCCTTGTGTATTTTCCATGAATTTGAAGCGGCACGTTTTGATGCGTAGCCAATGGTTGATGAATGTGATCCACGCGTGGGCGTAAATATGAAAACAACTCTTGCAGTTCCGACATTACATGAGGGTGCTGCCATAGCAACTCAACACCTTTTTCGAGTGAATCATTTTTACCCAAAATCTTATCAGACAGTGATGCCACTAACATTCGGGTCATTCTTTTTTCTCGTATTGGCAACTGACTAATATCGGGCATTTTTTCCGACTTTAACAAGCTAATGTAATAATCAAGTCTCTCTTCATCATCGATGTGAAGCATGCGGCCAATAGCACGACGTAAAACTTCTTCGTGGTCACCTAATGCAACAACATCTGCCTCAGCAGCTTCCAATAGATCTGACCACGATTTTTTTGACTGATAAATATCCGTGAGGTCCAGACCTGACTCATCCAGAAACACTTCAATCGCCGGATCATATCCAGCAGCAATAAGAGAACGCAATTCCTTTACTTTATCATTCCATCGATTGGGCAAAGCAGATATCAGGCTATCAATTACGATTTGGTTAGCAACAGCATCCAACTCCATGTGACAGCCAGCAGGCAGATATGGAAAGCCGCTTTCAACCTGTGACTGGATGAATTTTCTGGTTCCACCAAGGATCACGGAGAGTCGTTTATCAAATCGGAACTCACGCCGATGCAGGCCTACAAAGTCCAATACCGTACAAAATAGTTTCCCACTACTCTTTCGTAATCCACGACCAAGCTGTTGCAAGAAAAGCGTGGCGCTCTCCGTAGGCCTTAGTAAAAGGAGTGTATCTACCGTGGGTACATCGACACCTTCGTTAAATAAGTCCACTGAGAATAATATGGCAATTTTGCCCTCTTTCAGCTTCCGTAGTGCTTCACGCCTCTCTGTATCTGGTGTATCACCCCATACAGCCTCAGCGGTAATGCCTGCCTTATTAAACTTCCCTGCCATAAACTTAGCATGCTGTACAGAAACGCAAAAACCAAGCGCCTTCATTGAACCTGGTTTGTCAACTCGGTTGAGAACTTCCTTAATAACCTGAGTGACCCAGACATCGCTCGATGTATACAGATTAGCGAGCGCGTTGATGTCATAACCAGTTCCTCTTTTCCATGGTATGTCACGCAGGTCCAAGCCATCATGGATTCCATAATATACAAATGGCACAAGACGATACTGATCGATGGCATCCCACAAGCGCAGTTCTGCTGCAATGCGCCCACCAAACCACTCAAGGATAGATAATCCGTCAGTCCGTTCTGGTGTTGCCGTTAGCCCCAACAACTCAACAGGCTTCACATGATTTAATCATTTGTTATAAGAAGCAGCTGCTGCGTGATGGAATTCATCAATAACAACGATATCAAAGTGATCAGGCTCCAGGTTTGCATATTCTTTTGCATTAAGGGATTGAATAGACGCAAAAACATGATCGAATTTCTTTGGCCGATGTTTGCCAATCCACTTCTCACCAAAGGAAGGCTCGCGCAGGGCATACCTAAAGGTTGCAAGACTCTGATCCAGAATCTCTTCCCTGTGTGCGACAAATAACAGGCGAGATCGTGGCATGGATTCACTCAGGCGTGAATAATCAACAGCTGCCATGACTGTTTTTCCGGTTCCTGTCGCGGAAACCAGTAAGTTGTTGTGTTGCCCTTGATTTCTAGAGACATTGACCTGCTCGAGCAGCCGTTCCTGAAAGGGCTCCAGCCTGAGTTCAGTCGGGGGGATATATGTTAGCTGTGCTGGGCCACTTGGCGGCTCAGTTTCCCGTATAAACTCATCCGCTGCGCGCCAAGGAGAGAGAATCGAAGGCGCGTAGTCCCCGGTAGCCACTAGGCGAGACTGTTTTTCTGACGTGCGCCAGCGCCAAAGG
>NZ_MPRK01000103.1 GCF_002021095.1 Solemya elarraichensis gill symbiont
CGTGTTCCAGGTCGTCATAGCAACCCATGGGTTCGTCGATACCAAACCCGCGCATGAAAGCGCCTACCGCTGAAGCCATACAGTGACGGGCGTTGGGTTCAAGGCTGTTGGAGCGGAAGCCGGCCTTGAGCAGTTTCGAGGCAGCATAGCCTTCCCATACAGTCCACTGGCCGGAGCCAAACATGCCGATGCCTTTCGGGCCTTTTTTGCGTGCCTGAATCCATTTATCCGCCATGGTCTGGAAAGCTTCTTCCCAGGATACAGCTTCGAATTTGCCATTCTTGTCGTATTTGCCATCGGTTTTACGCAGCAATGGCTGGGTCAGACGATCCTTTCCGTAAAGAATCTTCGGCAGGAAGTAACCCTTGATACAGTTCAAACCACGGTTAACCGGTGCATCCGGGTCGCCCTGAGAGGCAACCACTTTACCGTCTTTAACCCCCATCAATACGCTACAACCAGTACCACAGTATCGACAAGCGGCCTTGTCCCAGCGGATGCCGTCATCGCCTTCAGCGGCAACGGCTTCTTTGACACCAGGTATCGTGATACCCGCAACTGCTGCAGTAGTAGCGATTGCGTTGTTCTTGATAAATTCTCGCCTTGTTTGTTTCATCGTCTCTTTCTCCTAAGAAGATAGCCTCTTAAACTTCGTCTTCGTTATGGTGATAAATCATTGATGCAGAAATGACGCCTTCAAGTGTTTGTACCTTGTGCAATGCATCGGCCATTGCATTTTCGTCATCTTCTTCAAGGGTGATGACAACACGACCTTCATCACTCATGCCATGTACTTCAATGCCATTCACTGACAGCAGGCGCTCCCTGACTGCATCAAAATTCGTCGGTTGTGCGTGAACCAGTATTCCGCATATATTCATGCATATACCTCTAATAGTGAGCCCTGTTCCGTTGACCGGCTTTCGGAAACGGAGATTAAATTGATAGCTTGTACTGGACATGGGGCAACGCAAGCACCGCATCCGGTACATAATTCATAATCCAGTTGTAACTTCTGTTTTCCACCTACCTGTGGTCGAAACCGTATCGCTCGTTCGACACAACGGTCACCACAACTGCGGCAGTCAACGCCTGTAAAGTTCAGACATTTTTCTGAGACCTGCACTTTGAGCATCCAGGGTGCTTTATCGGCCTCGAATCTGTTTTTCTGCAGGGCACCGGTTTGACACTGTTCAACACAGTCGCCACAGAAAATGCATTCACCCTGTTGGAAATTGATTTGTGGGAAGCCGCCACGGCCTTTTTCAATGATCTGTTCCTTACAGGCAGACAGGCAGTCTGAGCAGCGGCTGCAAAGCTCTGCAAACTGCGCATCATCAATCGCCCAGGGTGGGCGAAATGCTGTCTTGTTGCCACGAAGAAACTGCATCCTGTTCATCGAGAAAAATCAGACCTCTTGCAATAGTCAAAATACCTGAATCCAGGCATTCCATTAGCTGACGACAGGCTATTAATAGCGCATAGGAAAAGAAAAGGCGTTACCAAATAGGGGGTAAGAAAAGTGTACCACAAAGGTGGTAGAGAGAGATTTAAGTTATTGTTTTAATTGAATATTAACGGGTTATTGTTTTCTAATATAGCTACTTATTCGCCAAATTATTTATGCTTTAATTGATCTGCATCAGTTAAATTAAGCAGCCAAACTGCAGCCTCTACCCGCGAGCGTAAATTTAACTTCTTCAAGATATGTTTAACATGGACTTTTACGGTAGCTGCAGAAATATCGAGGTTGGCCGCAATGACCTTGTTACTCTCGCCTTTGGCAATATGTTTCAGGATCTCTAACTCACGGTTGGTGAGGCCTGCCGAGGCCAGGTCGTCAATGTTGTTTTCATCGGAACGAAGTGCATAAACCAGCATCTGTGTCAGTTGATCACTGATGGCTATTTTTCCGTCGATCGCTTCATGAATTGATCCCAGCATATCTTCAGGCTCCATATCTTTGAGAAGATATCCGTCTGCACCACTGCGCAACGCAGCGACAATATCATCTTCATTATCGGAGACGGTCAGCATCAAGACGAGTGTTTCAATATTTGAGTATTTGATCGCTTTCAGGGTATCTATGCCATTGGTACCTTTCATGTCGATATCCAGTAACACAATATCGGGATTCGTCTGCATGACCAACTCCAGCCCCTGGATACCGTCAGCAGCCTCTCCAATCATTTGCAGGTTCTCATCCATATCGAGAAGATCAGCTATTCCTTTACGGTACAAAGGATGGTCATCAATACTGACAACTAAATGTGTTTCGTCCTGTTTCACTCTATCAACCTAAGTTTGAATGGAAAAAGTCAGTATTACTGCTGTTCCTTCGGAATGGGAAGGAGCTGTTTCAAGGTTGCCATTCAGTGAATGGCAACGCTCTTCCGTAATGGACAGCCCATAATGACAGAGACAGATCACACGGGCTTATCGGAAAATAATAAAGACACTTAATACTTGGTTATTCTAACAAATACAATAGGCACAATGATAATCAGTGACGTGGTTAAGTTAATGACCCACGTCGGTAAAATGAATGGATCAAAAATATCTCCGGGCATGTAAAGGATCGAACAGGTATGTCTTTGCTTCTCAAAAACGGTCGCCATTTCATTCGCTGCAATTTCGCAGGGCTCTTGTCTCTCCTGTGTCTGGTCATCGTGATTTCTTCCCCGGTGTGGGCTCAAAGCGGCTTTGAGGATCCGAACGATCCCGAGCTGTTTATCCCTTCGCAAAAAACGAATAACAGCTGGTTGGACGTCATCGGCCCCGGACACGGCCCTGTGCGCCGAAACTCGAGCAAATCAGACGTACACGAAGAGGTAAAGTCGTTCTACCACGCACGCTACTGTCTCAGTTGTCACGAGGGACAACAGAACAATCTGCATTACGCCCGCACTACCCTGGTCTGCCGGGACTGCCATATCTCCAAACCGGTCGCAGGTATACATAATCCCAAGGCGGCGGCTTTCGCCGAGCATCGCCACGAAAAGGTGTGTGCCAAGTGCCACGAAGGAGCAGGTCCCGGCATGGGCAGCTATGTCGTTCACGAAAAGCGACCCTGGTCACAACAGACCCGGGAAAAGAGTACTGATAGAACGTTTTACCCGCAGCGAACGGTGGATGCACACGGTCCTTGTTATCAGCTTCATGGCATTATCGGGAACCGGTGTGGCCTGGATGTACATCGAAACAGGACTGGGAGAAACCTTGGCATGGCCCTTTGGCGGGGGCGATGGCGCAGTATGGTTACACCGCCTGTTTGGTCTGTTCCTCATGACCGTTTTTACCGCCCACGTTGTCTACCTGGTTCGTTCAGCACTGGTCGGGAAGCGAGCTTATCTCAGCGGCCCGGACAGCCTGGTCTGGACCTGGAGCGACTTCAAAGCCGTACATCAGCATATGGCCTGGCTGTTTGGACGCAGGGAACACCCGGTATTTGACCGATGGTCCTGGTGGCAGAAGTTCGATTACTGGGCAGTTTGGTGGGGATTGCTTATCGTGGGGACGACCGGACTGGTGATGTTCGATTCAGTGCTGACCACTTCAGTATTGCCTGGCTAGATGATGAACGTGGCCCGTTGGGTGCACAAGATTGAAGCGATATTGGCCATGGCCCATATCTTCGTCGTCCACTTTTTCATCGAGAGCTACCGACCCAGTGCCTTTCCGTTAAACGCCCACATATTCCACGGTGCTGCAGAGCTAGAGGCACTGGAGAAGGAACACCCTGCCTGGATCGAGCGTATGCGGGCCGAGGGCAGACTCGAGGAACGCATCGTTACCCAGCCACCCCGAGCAGTACAAATCGCCTTTTTTGGCTTTGGTCTGTCCATGGTCGCCCTGGGCCTGCTTCTGTTGCTGGGCATGCTGTTCTTTGCTGTGGATTTGAGCTTATAGGATTGTAGATGAAAGAGACAAAAACGCCGGCTGAATAGCCGGCTTTTTTGTTTCGGCACAAAAACGCGCCGGATACTACAGGTTCGAGATTAACCGAGACCGTTGAAGATCTGGTCACGAATCTCGTCAACACCGCCAACACCGTTGATCTTGACGTAGTTGAGATCTTCATTTGAATAGAAAGCGATCAGGGGTTCAGTCTGGTCATGATAGATCTTCAGACGCTCCTTGACTGTTGCTTCCGAATCATCGTCACGCTGGATCAGGTCTTCACCAGTCTCGTCATCCTTGCCTTCAACCTTTGGCGGGTTGTAGATAACGTGGTAAGTACGACCAGAAGCCAGGTGTACGCGACGACCAGACATACGCTTGACGATTTCTTCATCAGGCACGTCGATCTCGACAACCGCGTCAACGCTGACGCCAGCTGCTTTCAGCGCTTCAGCTTGTGGAATGGTGCGTGGGAAACCGTCGAACAGGTAACCGTTTGCACAATCGTCTTCGGTGATGCGCTCTTTGACCATACCCATAATGATATCGTCAGAAACCAGACCGCCTTCATCCATAATTTTCTTTGCAGCTGCACCAAGCTCGGTGCCGGCCTTGACGTGTGCACGCAGCATATCGCCAGTTGAAATTTGAGGAATGTTGTATTTTTCCTTGATGTAATTGGCCTGTGTGCCCTTACCGGCACCAGGGCCGCCTAAAAGTATAACTCTCATTCAATGACTCCTTCAGTCGATTTAACCAGACAAGTGTGCCACAGTTTTGTGATTTCTCCCCATTGACACCCCGAATCGGGGAATTTATACCACTTATTGGGCAGCGCAACATTTGTTGCGACTGATCTTGCCTTTCGGTGAAAAGCATTGCAACATACAACGCAACGAAATAAATGATAAAAAAACGTGAATAATCATGGCTGACAAGGTCATAAATTACATAAATTCAAGCAAGCAGGGAGACCAGTGAAAGGAATAATCAGCCTGTTTATCACCCTGGTTGTCATCTGGCTCCTGCTCTCTGGCCATACCAATCCGTTGCTGCTGTCGCTAGGACTTGCCTCCATTCTCGTGACACTCTATATCGACCATCGCATGGATGTTGTCGATAAAGATGGGCAGCGCGTCAAATATCCTCTACGCATGGTTACCTATTTCCCGTGGCTGGTGTGGGAAATGGTCAAGACAAACATCGCCGTTGCCAGGATGATCCTTGATCCGAAAATGCCCATAAGCCCAAACCTGATTACAGTCAAAACAAGCCAGCCTGGAGATCTGGGCAAAACCATCTATGCAAACTCGATCACCTTGACGCCCGGTACCGTTTCAATGAGTGTCGATGGTGATGAAATCCTGGTTCACGCAATTGACAAGGAGACCGCCGATGATTTGATGACAGGTGAGATGGATCGTCGTGTTTCTTGTGTTGTGGGAGAGTGCTGAAGATGTTCACTGCCGCACTGGTTGCCGTTTCCGTTGCCATGCTACTCACACTGCTGCGCATGCTGCTCGGACCGACAGTCTATGACCGCATCCTCGCACTCAACAGCTTTGGCACCAAAACGGTTCTGGCTATTGCAGTCGTCGGATTCCTCGCCGGACGGCCGGACTTCCTCGACATCGCGCTTGTCTATGCACTGATCAACTTCATCGGCACTATCGCGGTTCTGAAGTTTTTCGAATATGGCACTCTCGGCGATGAAAACACGGAGGAGCCGGAATAATGCAACTGGTTACAGATATTCTCAGCTGGTTCTTTCTTCTCAGTGGCGGCTTTGCGGTTATTGTCGGTAGTTTCGGACTGATGCGATTCCCTGATTTTTACACACGCCTGCATGCTGCTGGCATTACCGATACTTTCGGCGCTGCCGCAATCCTGATCGGCCTCTCAGTCCAGGCCGGCCTTAGCCTGGTGACCGTCAAGCTGGTACTCATCACACTTTTTATCCTTCTGACCAGCCCGACCTCAACCCATGCACTGGCCAAGTCAGCCCTGCACGGCCAACTGAAACCACTGTTGAAAGAGGATGGAGGTGCATCATCGAACACGTGATCACCTACATGCTGCTGGCCTTCCTGGTTGTAATTGCATTTGCGGTTATCCACATGAGAGATCTGGTCGCGATTATCATGCTGGCTGGCATGTACAGTCTCATCACCGCGATCATATTCGTTGTCATGGATGCAGTCGATGTCGCCTTTACCGAAGCTGCTGTCGGTGCGGGCATTTCAACCGTGCTGATGCTGGCGACACTGAGCCTTACAGGCAAACGACGGCGTGAACCAAGACGGCGGCGCACATTAATACCGATCATCGTGGTAGTTCTGACAGGCGTGAC
>NZ_MPRK01000104.1 GCF_002021095.1 Solemya elarraichensis gill symbiont
ATGGAATGTCGAGCCCTTGCTGCATGAAGTAAAGCATGCGCTGGATCGTCTCGTGACCGAGGGCGAAACCTCGGTGATTGATTTGCGTAGCATTCCCCTTGCCCCGGGTGAAGAGGAGAGAATCCTGGAGATCCTCGGTCGTGGCGAAGTGGTGGCAAGACTCAACGTGCTGGGCGCAAGCGATGTGGTGGAAACAGAATACAGCGGTGTGTGGGTAGTCACCCATTACAACGACAATGAGGAGACCATCGGTCGTTTCATTGAAGTGACCAGGCTGCCGGAAATCCTGCGTTCACAGGCGGAAGATATGGCCGAGGCGAGTGAGCGTCTCGCCCTGCGCCTGGAGGATGAGCAGCAGGAAGAACAAACAAGTAACAAGCTAGCGGTGGAGAAATAAGCATGGCAAGTCAAAGCGATAAAGAGAAGACCCTTGGTGATGTTCTGCGCAGTCATGGTGTATCACGACGCAGCTTTATGAAATATTGTGCGACCACGGCATCGATGATGGCGTTATCACCGGCGATGATTCCGATGATCGCTGAGGCGCTTGAGAAAGCGAAAAAGCCTTCGGTCATCTGGCTCTCGTTTCAGGAGTGTACCGGCTGTACCGAATCCCTCACCCGTGCCGGCGCATCTACTATTGAAAACCTCATTTTCGACAGTATCTCGCTCGATTATCACCACACCTTGCAGGCAGCTGCAGGCCATGGGGCAGAAGCTGCGCGTGAAGAGGCGATGCGTGAGCATCACGGTAAATACCTGCTCGTGGTTGACGGTTCTATCCCGATGGATAATCCCGGCTACTCCACCATCGCCGGTATCAGCAACTACGATATGCTGATGGAAGCGGCCGCGGGGGCTGCTGCGATTATCGCGGTTGGTACCTGTGCCACCTACGGCGGACTTCCCAAGGCCAATCCGAATCCAACCGGCGCAGTCTCTGTTGGTGACCTGATCAAGGACAAGCCGATTATCAATGTACCCGGCTGTCCGCCGATTCCGGTTGTGATCACCGGCGTGCTGACTCACTTCCTGACTTTTGGAAACCTGCCTGAGCTCGACGATCTCGGTCGTCCCATGGCGTTCTACGGTCAGAGTATTCACGACCGTTGCTATCGTCGTCCTTTCTACGACAAGGGCCTGTTTGCCGAGACCTTCGATGATGAGGGGGCAAAGAAGGGATGGTGCCTCTATAAGCTGGGCTGTAAGGGGCCGACTACCTACAACGCCTGTGCAACCACCAAGTGGAACAATGGCACCAGCTTCCCGATCGAGGCCGGTCATCCCTGCCTGGGCTGTTCAGAGCCCGAATTCTGGGACGGTGGCGGTTTCTACAAGGCGCTTTCCATTCCGACAGCAGATATTGGCGAAACCGCTCTCTACGCAGCTGCAGGCGCTGCGGCTGTGGGTGTGGCACTCGGTGCCATGAACCGCTCGAAAAAGGGGAGTGCTGCGAAAGCGCATGAAAAAGTGACCCTTGAAGATCTGGAAAAATAACATCTGTATAGATAGAGATAAAACATCATGAGTGAAATAGCATTACTGGAATGGGTGCGTGGTCCAGGTTTTCAGATTGCGACAATTATCCTTGTCGTGGGTGTGATTATCCGTATTTTCGAGATCCTGATGCTGGGTCGTAAGAGCAATCTTGCTGAAGCCAAGGGTAGTGAATTTGCCAGTGGCATGCGAACCATCGTCACGCGCTCGGTACCTACAGCCGAATCATTCAAGCGTTCGAGCCTGACTATCGTGGCAGGATATGTGTTCCATTTCGGACTCTTTGTGACCATTTTTCTGTATGCCCCGCATATCCTGCTGATCAAGGGGGTGACGGGCCTGGCCTGGCCTGCGCTGCCAACACCGGTTGTTGATATTGTCGCCGTCGTCAGCATCATTGCGCTGCTGGTGGTACTGGTGCATCGCTTCAACAACAAGGTGCTGCGTTACCTGACGACATCAGGCGATCTGTTTGCCTGGTTTGTTACGATCGCACCGCTGGTGACCGGCTACATCGCTTTTCATCGCATCGGTATGAGTGGCCCGGCGTTGCTGGCCGTGCACATCCTGAGCGTTGAACTCTTAATGGTTGTGCTGCCTTTTACCAAGCTGGCACATGCCTTCACGATCTTTATGGCGAGGTGGTACAACGGTGCCATTTCCGGTTACCGGGGGGTTCAGTCATGAGTGCATCACTTGAAAAGGGCATCAATGCACTGAAAGAACAGGTTGATTCATCCGTTGCAGCTTTCTTCAGCAGTTGTGTGCACTGTGGCATGTGTGCTGACGCCTGTCTTTTCCAGACTGAAACAGGAAATCCGGCGAGCACACCAATCGCAAAGACAGAGCCCTTGCGACGCATCTGGAAATCGGAATACACATTGCTGGGGCGTCTCGGCAAGATCTTCGGTTTGAGCAAGAAGGTTGACGAAGAGCTTCTGGCAGAGTGGGAGACCATGGTTTACGACAACTGCACCATGTGTGGCCGCTGTTCAATGGTTTGCCCGGTTGGTAACGACATAGCGCTGATGATCCGCAAAACCCGCGAGGGTATGGCGGTTGCGGGCTATGCACCGGAGGGCCTGATCGGAGCGATGAACCGCGCGATCAAGATCGGCAGCCCGATGGGTGTCAAGCTGCCCGCGCTGCTGGCGCAGATCAAGCATATCGAGGCCGATACCGGCAAGACGATTCCGGTTGACGTCGTGGGTGCCGAGTACATGCTGCTGCTCTCATCGATGGAGATTATGAACTTCCCCAAGTTTATCGAGGCAATTTCGAAAATCTTCGACAAGGCAGGTGCGACCTGGACCATCTCGACCGAAGCCTTCGAGGCGACCAACACCGGCATCCAGATCGGTGTTAACGATCTCGCCGCCGAACTGGTACAGCGCACCGTTGATGCAGCCGAGAAGCTCAAAGTAAAAACTGTTATCAGTCCCGAGTGCGGTCATGCCTACATGGCGATCCGCTGGGAAGGCCCTAACCTGATTGGTAAGCCCTACAGCTTCCAGGTGCGCCATATCCTTGAGGTGCTCGACAGCATGCGTGCAGAGGGACGCATCAAGACTGATAGCAAGGAGAGCCAGAAGCTCACCTACCACGCCCCCTGCCAGGTTGCGCGCCGCGGAGGTGTTATTGATGAGCCACGCAGACTGCTTGATCTGTTTGCCGACAATTTTGTCGAGATGCTTGATGCCGGCAAGATGAACTGGTGTTGTGGTGCAGGCGGCGGCGTCAGCTCCAATGAACGAGCCGACGAGGTGCGTCTCGAGGTCTTCAAGCGCAAGAAGGCGCAGCTTGAAGAGGTAAAGCCCGATGCACTGGTGAGCGCATGTGCCAACTGTCGTATCCATCTCGAGGATGGTCTCGAGGAGTACGGCATGGATATACCGGTGATTAGCCTGACAGAGACATTGGCTGAACACCTGGCCGATGATTAACGCTGCAATACCGGCGAATATTAATGGCTGAAAATGAATACTCTGGAGCTAGATGAAATGAGCCAAATAACCAGTGACGAAGAGTTCAGAAAAGCTTTGCACAATCTGGACGCAACACAGCAGAGAGTCATTGCCGCTAAGTTTGTGGAACATGTTTTACCGTTGAGCAGTGACGAGCGGATCAGCCGCGTGGCAAAAGTCGCTGCTGATGAAGGCGCTTCTCAGGATGAACTGGCAGCTGCACTAAAATCAGCAAAAGCAGCGGCCATAGAAAGTCATACACGTTGCGGTTCTGAAGGTGACTGGATAGAACAGGCCGGCTATTTTGTTGCCCGTGCGGCAGTTGCTGCGGTCACGCCTCAGGCACAGTCAACAAAGAACCCGGCATGGAGTGCGGCGATGAGCAGCAGGATGGCTCGGACCAGTATATTAATAGATGATGAGTCAAGTGCAGGAAAAACACATTCTGAAAATGAGTGGCAGTACGACACACTGTCTGAGTATTTACAGTCATAAGCGAATAAGTAGAGAGACATATCATGAGTAAATCCGGCGGAAACGAAAGAATTGTAGTTGACCCGATTACCCGAATCGAAGGCCACCTGCGCATCGAGGCGCAGATGGATGGCAACAAGATTGGCAGTGCCTACTCGTCAGGTACCATGGTGCGCGGCATCGAGACGATCCTGAAGGGGCGTGACCCGCGTGATGCCTGGGCGTTTGCGCAGCGTATCTGCGGTGTTTGTACTCTGGTTCACGGGCTTGCATCTATCCGTTCGGTCGAGAATGCACTTAGCTACAAGATACCGAAGAATGCGGACCTGATTCGCAACCTGATGAATGGCGCGCAATACATCCATGATCATGTCATGCACTTCTACCACCTGCATGCACTCGACTGGGTTGACGTGGTATCGGCACTCGATGCCGATCCGAAGGCGACTTCCGAACTGGCGCAGTCACTCAGCAATTACCCGCGATCCTCCCCCGGCTATTTCGCCGATATGAAGAAGAAGCTGAAAGGCGTTGTTGAGGCAGGGCAACTGGGCATTTTTGCCAAGGCATACTGGGGTCATCCGGCCTACAAGTTGCCGCCTGAAGCGAACCTGATGGCAGTGTCACATTATCTCGATGCGCTCTCATGGCAGCGTGACGTGGTGCGCCTGCACGCTATTTTCGGCGGCAAGAACCCGCATCCCAACTTTGTTGTCGGCGGTGTGCCCTGTGCGATTGATCTGAACTCCGATTCAGCTATTAACGCCAAGAAACTTGCACAGGTACAGGACATCATCAACAAGATGAAGGACTTCGTCGAGCAGGTCTATGTTCCTGATACGCTCGCGATTGCCGGTTTCTACAAGGATTGGGGCAGCCGCGGCGAGGGCCTGGGCAACTTCATGACCTATGGCGACTTCCCGTCCAACGGCATGGAAGATCCTTCCGGCTTCATGATTCCGCCGGGAGCGATTCTCAATCGTGACCTGAGTAAAATCCACGAGGTCGATATGAATGCCAGCGAGGAGATCCACGAATACGTGTCTCACTCCTGGTATGACTACGAGGGTGGCAAGGATACCGGACTGCACCCGTATGACGGTGAGACCACCTTCAACTACACGGGGCCAAAACCACCGTACAAGCATCTCGATGTTGAGCAGGCCTACTCATGGCTCAAGTCACCGCGCTGGAAAGGTCACTCGATGGAAGTCGGGCCGCTCGCACGTGTGCTGATGCTCTATGCAACAGGACATGAGCAGACCAAGGACCTGGTTGGTATGACACTCAGCAAGCTCGATGTGCCTGTCGAAGCGCTCTTCTCAACCCTTGGCCGTACCGCGGCGCGTACGCTGGAGACGAAAATCATCGGTGATTCGATGCAGGGCTGGTTCGATGACCTGGTTGCCAATATCAAGGCTGGCGACACAAAGACCTTCAACGAGGTGCTGTGGGAACCATCATCCTGGCCTAAGAGTGCAAAAGGTGTCGGCTTCATGGAAGCACCTCGTGGCGGCCTTGCTCACTGGATTGTTATCGAGGACGAGACCATCAAGAACTACCAGGCTGTTGTTCCCAGTACGTGGAACGCCGGCCCGCGTGATCCGAAAGGTCAGCCCGGTGCCTACGAGGCAGCGCTGGAAGACAACCATGAACTGCACGATCCGGAGCAGCCAATCGAAATCCTGCGCACAATTCACAGTTTCGATCCCTGCATTGCCTGCGCGGTGCATGTGAGCGATCCGGATGGTAATGAACTGATTAATGTAAAGGTGAAATGATGAAAAAACTCCTGACACTTGCATCCATACTTGGAAGCGGCGCCGCGATGGCGCATCCCGGTCATGCCCTGGGTGAAGCGATGCATGGTTTCTGGTATGCTGAGCACATCCTCCTGTTGCTGGCGATCGCTGCGGTTGCTGGCCTGGTTGCCTGGAATAAGCGCTAGACAAAAGAGACATTGTCTAATAAAACAAGCAGGTGCGACTGAGGCAGTTGCACCTGTTTTTTTACCCCTGAAACCTGCTGCAGGTCTGTCTCCCGAGCCTGTTGTTGTTTTTTCACAACGGGGTAAATATTTTATTGGATTTATTGGAAAAGAGGCATATACTAATTCTAATGTATAAGGTTTCATGAAGTCAGGGGTTTCAGTCCGTATCTTCCGCTGCGCGCCAAGGAGAGAGAATCGAAGGCGCGTAGTCCCCGGTAGCCACTAGGCGAGACTGTTTTTCTGACGTGCGCCAGCGCCAAAGGAAA
>NZ_MPRK01000105.1 GCF_002021095.1 Solemya elarraichensis gill symbiont
GGCCGGATCGATGGCAGATGTCATTTCCACCACATTTGCAGAACCGACCCTTGGACCCGGCGGACGGGCATTTGATATTCGCTTGATCGGCGGTGATCTTGATGATCTGAAATCTGCTGCTGTCGATGTTAAAAACTGGCTTGGTGCTTTTTCCGGAGTCACGGACCTTAACGATGATTTGCGCCCCGGTAAACGTGAATATCAACTTAAATTGAAAGACAGCGCGGGTGTACTCGGGTTGAACGCACAATCGCTCACCAACCAGATCAGGGCGTCATTCCAGGGTATCAAGGTTGATGAGTTTCCAGTCGGTGCTGAGACGTACGAGGTTGATCTTCGCCTAACCGCCAACAATCGCGGTGATAGTGGTGACCTGGATCAACTCAGCATCATTGGTCGCAATGGCGCCCTGGTTCCACTTGACGTGGTTGCAAATATCAATGAAACACGAGGCTGGGCACGAATCAACCGGATTGACGGAGAACGTTCTGTCAATATCCGTGGCGATGTCCAAAGCGAAATTACCAATGCCCAGGAACTACTCACACTTGCTGGCAAGGAGCTCTTCCCTGAATTGGAAAAACGCTACCCGGGATTGCGCGTGGATATTCAGGGACAGAGTAACGAGTCAGCAAAAACTGGACAGTCAATCGTGCGTAACGTTCTGCTCGGCATGATTGGAATTTACATGCTGCTCGCACTGCAATTCCGCGGTTACCTGGCACCGGTAACAGTCATGTCTGTCATTCCCACAGCCCTGATTGGCGTTGTCTTCGGGCACATGGCGATGGGCCTGGATTTAACCCTTCCCAGTATTATCGGTATGGCCTCACTGTTTGGCGTGGTGGTGAATGACTCCATACTCCTTGTTGTGTTCATTCGTGACGCGAGGGCGCACAATGTGCCGGTTCAGGTCGCCGCCAAGCAGGCAGGACGCGCACGTTTCCGCCCTATCCTGCTGACATCAGTGACCACAGTAGCAGGGCTCTTGCCTCTCCTGGCAGAAACAAGTCTCCAGGCACAAATACTGATTCCACTTGCGACAAGCCTTGCATTCGGCCTGACCTCAGCCACCTTGATTGCAATATTTCTTGTGCCGGCAATCTATTGCATTCTGGATGATTTCAATGCTTTAGGGGAGGTAGAACCGTCACCTGAGTAAATATCTCTATTTCGACATTTAAGGAACATTTCTTATTACGAGCAGCCAGGCAGATATGACAGCTTCTTGGCAATTAAGGTAATATTGCTATATACCCCTACTTCTAGCAGTCGACTGCAACCTGAAAAAATGAAAAAAATAATTTGGGAAGACGAATTCAGCGTTGGTGTCGAGGAACTTGATCGACAGCACAAACAGATCATCGAGGTCATCAACACTTTGGCTGACAAGCCTCGTATGTTCCGCAGGTTTCAAAATGTTTCGTCAGCCCTGATGGAACTTACGAATTACGTCTCTGAACACTTTCTGTTGGAAGAGAAACTGCTTCAAGAAAACGGATATCCCAATCTGCTTGAACACCCCAAGAAACACACACTTTACAGCAATAAGATTGTGGACTTTTGCCAGGGGTCATTAGACGGAAAACGTGATGTCCCAACTGAACTGATAGATTTCCTTACTCACTGGTGGACCAATCACATTCTCCATGAAGACATGCAATACAAAGCATTCTTTAAAGAAAAAGGTGTTAAATAATCCTGAACATAGTAATCAATGGGATCATACTTGATTGTTTTCATTCCATCCGGTTTTACTCTGAAAACCATATATGTTCAGAACTTCCGCTTCTGCCTGCCACCTCAACCGATCGACGCAACATATGCGTTAAATCATTCCGCTTCCAACCCAAAGCGGGTATTCGGTTCGACAGAGCCTGTTTCCAGGCCGGCACAAAATGGCGCTGTTCAAAGCACATTAATGCACTATTATTAAGATATATATAATCACGAAAACCAAGCGGTGCGTTGATGAAAAACAGACTGCGATTGACTTTATTCACACTCTGCATTCTCTCGATACTATCTCTTTCGGGTTGTGATGTTGTAAATAATATACTGGCAGATGACGTGTATTTTGAATGTAGTGGTGAGATTCTGGAAGATGGATATGTAGTCAAATCTGATGCGAACATAGTCGCCAAGATAGAGCTATCTAGTCCACTGGTGTTATGGAGTGGCGATATGGGGGGCACCATGTCGCTTCTGGCGATATGGTAGCGAGCTATACAATTACAAAAAGTAATGAACTCCTGTACTTCAAGGATTTGATTGGAAAATCTACTGAGATTCGAGGTCAGTATAACGCTTATACAAATGAAATTTCCTTTTCCACAAGGCAAAAGGAATTCGTTGGAAAGTGCGATTAATTGACTATGTGATTTTGCTCCAAGGCTTTAACCCAGTTAGTTGAAGGCTAAACGCCATGCACTCTTCTGCTCATACCCCCTCTGCCAGAAGCATAGAGCGCATACGAATCTCACGCTCGTCTCTACCGCCTACACTATACGCAGAATGACCAGTAGAGTACTATCCAGCCAATGATAACCAAACCAGAAAACACATAAATGCATCCAACTGCAATGAGCAATTGCAAATGTTTTTTTAAAGCTTATGCGAACGTATTTTCGTCTGAGCCAAAAGTAAAAATCATTGAGATAGGCTCACAAGATGTTAATGGAAGCCTACGCAGTATAGCCCCACCCAACTTTGAATACGTTGGTATCGACTTTGTAGAGGGGAAAGGCGTTGATGTTGTTTTAGATGACCCATACACATTACCATTAGAGAGTGAGTCAGCAAATATTATCTTATCAAGCTCATGCTTTGAGCACTCAGAGATATTTTGGCTTATTTTTTTAGAAATACTGAGAGTTCTAAAACCCAAGGGCCTGTTTTATCTGAACGTTCCTTCTAACGGGCGTTTCCCCAGGTATCCAGTAGACTGCTGGAGATTTTATCCAGACAGCGGTAGAGCGCTGATAACCTGGGCAAAAAGAACCTCAATAAATGCCGCACTATTGGAGTGCGTTTACCAGTGCTCAAGCCGGTGATATTTGGAACGACTTTGTCGCTGTTTTTATAAAAGACGAAAAATATGCAGCCGACTTCCCAGAAAGAATATTAAACACAAAAAATGACATCAGAAACGGTGTCTTGTACGGTAGCGATGATTTTATAAAACCCTCAGCAATGCCAGAGGATAAGAAAAAACTCGCAGTTATATCTCAATTACTCTCAAATCAAATAAAAGCCGTCTAAACAGTCTTAAAAACTCAACCGCAACTCTAAAGCACTTGGATTATATTCGGGCATTTTCATATTTTTCTAGTGACATAATCGCCGGTAGAACAGCCAACGTTTCTACAGAGCTGCTGGATTTTCTCAATGACTGGTGGAAACACCATATTCTTGAAGAAGGGGGAGTACGCCAGCACAAGCAAGGAAAGTAAACAGGCAGCAACCGTTGTAGATATCCGGGCTTGCTGCTTTTCTGCTTGTACGATATCGTCAACCTGAATCAGTTCTCACAAGAAACCTGCTACCGTGCCATTTATCGACAAGTTGCCTGGATTACAGATCCACATCCTGATTTTCGTATCCGCCCTGACCCTTTCAGCCTGTACGGGTTTCCCTCGCGAACATGCAGCACCCTCAAAAGATAACTACACACAAGCAGAAGTCATTGGTTTTCACGACATCCGCTACTGGGGAGATGAAGCCCCGCCTTACATTGACAAGGTCATTTTACGACTGCAAGGCGCCCTGAAGACAAATCCATCCATGCGAGAGCGTGTCGATGTTCTGGCACTGTCCGGTGGTGCGGAAGATGGCGCGTATGGCGCCGGATTTCTCAAGGGCTGGACGGATCGTGGCGGCAGGCCGGAATTTACAGTTGTAACAGGCGTATCGACCGGCGCCCTGATTGCACCGTTTGCCTTTTTAGGTCCTGAATATGACGCATCAATTAAAAGGTTCTTTACCGATACATCGAAGAAGGATATTTTCCTGTTCACACCCTTGACCGCTATTTTTGGCGGTACATCGCTCGGTGATACAAAACCGCTTCGACGAATCATACGAGAAGAGGTAGATGAAGAGTTTATTCAAGCGATCGCACGGGAAAGCCTGCGCGGGCGCATTCTTCTCATTTCCACAACCAATCTCGATGCGCAACGCCCGGTTATCTGGGACATAGGCCGTATTGCTGAAAGCGGTCATCCCGACGCGGCAAAACTGATTGGTGACATCATGCTGGCTTCATCAGCAGTACCGGGTATTTTCCCGCCAGTCATAACCAACGTAACCATAGATGGAAATCAATACCAGGAGGTGCACGTTGACGGTGGCGTGACAAACCAGATTTTCGTCTACCCGCACGCACTCAGGGTGCGTGAGATTGAAAGACATCTAAGGACCTATCCCCAAAAGAAAACATTCTGGTTGATCAGGAATACCAAGATCGATCCTGAGTACAAGCCGGTTGATCTCAGCATCAGCGACATCGCCAGTCGATCAATCAGTACGTTAATCAAGTATCAGGGCCGAGGCAATCTGCTGCATATCTCCAACCTGGCGAAAAGAGACGGATTTGATATCAATCTCACACATGTCCCTCAAAGTTTTGATGTGGCCCTGAATGATATATTCGATCCTGACTACATGAATGCCCTCTACCAGACCGGGTACGATGTCGCCATGTCTGAGAGTGCTTGGCAGAATAGCCTGGAAGGTCTCCTGAAGGAATAACTTCAGGATGCAGCGGGGGGAGTCGCTATTCACCAATAGTGGCAGCCTTGCGCCCTCTCGCTTCGTCGACCAGAAAGAGTAAAAGCAGTCCGACAATAAAGAACGCCAGGGTTGAGAGAATCGCCTGGCGATGATCCCCTCGAAACCATATGAGAGTGGTCCCACCACTGCTGATGCCTTCATTGACAGGCCCCACAGGCCGAAAAACTCTGCTGAGCGTCCTGCAGGTGTAAATAGCCCGACCAGCGCCCTGCCCCCGGACAGGCTGGCACCCATCGCGACGCCAATCAGGTTAGCTGCCACCCAGAATATCGGACGCGATTCGCCGATCCATGCCGTGGTGATTGCTGCTATCCAGATCAGCAACGTCAGCACCAGGGTGCGTTTGACACCGATACGGTCCTGCAGCATGCCAAAAACGAATGCACCAAGGGCAGCGGTTATATTCACCACCATAATCATGAGTATGGTGTCCGTGGTCTCAAAGCCCATCGCCTCATGCGCATAGACAGCAGCGATGACAATCACCGTGTATATGCCACAGCCATACACAAAAAGTGCCAGAAGAAAACGAAACAGGTCACGAAACTGGCGCCTGTGCTTAATCGTGGTGGCGATACGGGAAAAGCCGATCTTTGTATAGGCGACAAATCCGCCCGGCTGTCCTGCTCCAGGGCGTTGGCGCTCTTTCAAAAACAGGAAAGTGGGCAATGCCGCCAGGCCGTATACCGCGGCCGTGATCAAAATTGTCACGGGCACATACTGCTCAGGTCCATGCCCGTGCCCTTTGACATACTCAATATAAAGCAGGCAGATGCCAAGTACGACTAGCCCGCCCACGTATCCCAATGCCCATGCATAGCCGGAGATACGACCCATGTGACGGGGCGGAGAGATCTCCGGCAGGAACGCGGCGATAAAATTCTCACTGGTACCGAAGAGGAAAGCGGAGCCGACAATGATCACCATCGTAAATACGATAAGGTCTGGGCCTGACCATGCGAGCAACGCTGTCATGCCAACACACCCCAGGGTGGAAATTGCCAGTATTCTCTTCTTTTGCGCCGAGTAATCAGCAATGGCACCAAGCACAGGGGCAGTCAGCAGAATCAGCATGTTCGACAAACCAATCGCAATGCTCCACAACAGGGTGCCGGTTCCCGGCTGCAGGCCGGAAGACTCACCGGCAATCACGGCAACAAAATAGGTATCGAATATCGCCGTTAGAACAACGGTTGTGTACCCCGAGTTGGCGAAATCATACATAGCCCAGGAAACAAGCTCACGGCGCGGCGCTAGTTCACGGGCTGTAAAAGTCATTCCTGTAACTCAGGCTGGCGGATACTCTCTGAAGATAGAGCGATTCCTACCTCCCTCCTTGGCCTCGTAAAGTCCCAGATCAGCAATCT
>NZ_MPRK01000106.1 GCF_002021095.1 Solemya elarraichensis gill symbiont
CCACGCTTGCTGTCCTGACCGGGCACCTTGCGCATCGGCTTGAACTGGGGATAAGTAACCTTTGGCTCGGAATCGTCAGCCTTGTAGATGCGAACGCGCACATCAAACCAGGCAGCCTGCCCGGTCACCGGATCCGAGTTGGACATATGATTGCCGGCCTCGCAAGGCGGCAGCTCTTCCGATATCAGGTGGTTAAGCAGGAAACCCTTCTGGGACTCGTTCGCCTTGTCCGATAGGCCCCAGGCACCGGAAGCCTTGCCGATTGCATTCCAGGTCCACACGGTGCCTGGTTCGACGGCATTGGAGAGGCGGCACATGCAGCGCACCTTGCCATGCGGAGACTCAACCCAAATCCAGTCGCCGTCTCCATAACCACCGGCATCGGCCGTTACCGGATTGATAAACATGTAGTTGTACAGGTGAATCTGGCGCAGCCAGGCATTCTGCGAATCCCACGAGTGATACATCGCCATGGGACGCTGGGTCAGCGCATGCAACGGATACTTATGCGTATCAATCAGCCTGTCTTCAATCGGCTGATAGTAGAACGGCAGCGGATCAAAATAGGTATCGACACGTTTACGCAGTCGCTCTGGCGGCTGCTTGCCTGCACGCTTGCCCTGTGCGGCAAGACGGAACTTCTGCAGCACCTCTGAGTAGAGGTGTAGCGTGATCGGTTCTGCATAACGCGTCATACCATGTGCGCGTGCCCACTCGAGATAGCCCTTGTTCCAGTTACGCATGTACTGGTAAGACTTGGGCAGTTCGTAGTGGAACAGGCAGTTATGCTTGGCGTACATCTCCCACTGACGCGGGTTGGGTTCGCCTTTCATCGACTTGGTGCCATCCTTGCCACGCCAGCCAGAGAGAAAGCCGATACCGGAACCGGGTGCAGTTTCGAAATTGGTGATCAGGTCAGGATAATCACGATACTTGCGACTGCCATCCTCATTCACAAAGGCCGGCAGGCCGAGGCGTCCACCCATCTCCACCAGCACTTCCTGGAATGGCTTGCACTCGCCCTTGGGGGCAACAACAGGAATACGCACAGCGTCGACCGGACCGCTGAACTGGGAAATCGGGCGATCCAGCAATGACATGGCGTCATGGCGCTCAAGATAGGTCGTATCCGGCAGTACCAGGTCTGCAAAGGCGACTGTCTCTGACTGGAAAGCATCACACACGATGATGAACGGAATCTTGTATTCACCATCCTCATCCTTGTCGGAGAGCATTTCGCGCACTTTTTCCGTGTTCATCGAGGAGTTCCACGCCATGTTCGCCATGAACAGCAGCAGGGTGTCAATCTTGTAGGGGTCGCCGCGCCATGCATTGGTGATGACGTTATGCATCAGGCCGTGCACGGAGAGCGGATGCTCCCACGAGAACGCCTTGTCGATACGCACCGGCTCACCCTCTTCGTCAACAAAGAGATCGTCCGGATCAGCCGGCCAGCCAAGCGGCATGCCGTTGAGCGGCGTCATTGGCTGGACATCTTCAGGGCCTTTCGGCGGCTTGGGACAGGGTGGAATCGGGCGCGGGAACGGTGCCTTATGGCGAAAACCGCCGGGGGTATCAATCGTACCCAGCAGGGTCATCAGGATACCCAGTGCACGAATCGTATGAAAACCGTTCGAGTGTGCAGCGAGACCACGCATAGCGTGGAAGGAAACCGGGTTACCCTTCACCGAGTTGTGCTTGTTGCCCCAGCAATCTTCCCAGGCAATCGGCAGTTCGATATGCTGGTCACGTGCCGTAACACCCATCTCGTGGGCAAGACGCCTGATAGTTTCTGCCGGAATACCGGTAATTGCCTGCGCCCACTCAGGGGTGTACTCGTCGAGACGCTCTTTCAGCAGCTGGAATGCCGGCTTGACCTTAATGCCTTCATCCGGAATTTTGAATTCACCCAGCAGAAGGGGGTCTGCACCCGGTGTATGGGTTCCAATTGGGCCGATTTCGCGGTCCCACCAAATTTTGTTCTCAGGGTCGAAACAGCCCTCTTCGATATGCATCTCGAAACGGTGAAACAGCCCGAAATCATCGCGTGCCGGATCGTTGACCACCAGTTCTGCAGCGTTCGAGTACTGGGTCAGGAATTCACGATCATAGAGACCCTGCTTGATAATCTCGTGATTGATGGCGAGCAGCAGCGCACCGTCGGTACCGGGCTTGATCGGCACCCATTCGTCGGCAATCGCCGAATAGCCTGTACGCACCGGGTTGATCGAGATAAAACGACCGCCGTTGCGCTTGAACTTGGAGAGGTGGATCTTCATCGGGTTGGAGTCATGATCCTCGGCCGTGCCGATCATCACGAACAGCTTGGAACGATCAAGATCAGGGCCGCCGAACTCCCAGAAAGAACCACCGATTGTATAAATGAGACCGGCCGCCATGTTGACCGAACAGAAACCACCGTGAGCCGAGTAGTTGGGCGTACCAAACTGCTTGGCGAACATACCGGTCAGTGCCTGCATCTGGTCACGGCCGGTAAACAGGGCGAATTTCTTTGGATCGGTTTCACGCAGGTGCGAGAGGCGATCTTCCATCATCTGGAACGCCCTGTCCCATGAGATTTCCTCGAAATCGGCTTCACCACGTACTGAATTCTTTTTACGCAGCAGCGGCTTGGTCAGTCGCGCTGGTGAGTACTGCTTCATAATTCCGGAGGCACCCTTGGCACAGATGACGCCTTTATTATGCGGATGCTCAGGATTACCCTCAATATGGCGCACGTCGCCGTCACGCAGTGTGACGCGGATACCGCAGCGACAGGCACACATGTAACAGGTGGTGTTTTTGACTTCAACACGACCTAAATCGCGGTCTGAGTGAGTTACCGGATCCAGCATAATATTTCTAAACCTGTGATTTAGTTGAATTGCGCCCGGACAAAGGATAACAGAAGACTAATATTCTAATATTAGCGTGAACTAATGTTAATAGAACTTACCCGAAATACCGGGCTCTAGTCTGTCTCCAAATCCCCTGATCCCAGCCCCTTGAGCACCATGTCGGACATGGAAACGATACCAATTACAGTGCGGTGCTCGACAACCGGTGCTCTCACCAGGCCAAAATGCTCGAACATCCTTGCACAGTAACGGATATTCATCTCCGGGTCGACGGTAAATGCCGGTTTGGTCATGACCTCGTAAATATTCACCCGTTCAGGCGCTCGATCGGCAGCAAGCACCTGGCTGGCAACGCCAGAGAGGGTCACGATACCATATTCATCATCTTCATGACGCTTGTTGACAATCAACGTCTTGGTCTCGATAAAATTCATGTTCTGCAGTGCTTCTGCAACCGTCGCCATGCCATCGACCATGTCAAAATCGCGCTTCATGACATCCCGTACCCGTATTATTTCCTTGCTCATATCTGCTCCTCCACCTCGCTTGCCAGTATGTTTATCTGTTGACTAACGCCCACCGCATCCTCTATATCCATCTGGAATGCGATACCTGTACCCGGTTTCTCTTCAAACTCGCACACTTCGCTGATGGTCTCGAGAACACGGCGGGACATATGCTCTTCAACCAACAACATGATGACATTGCGCGCAGAGCTAAGTGACAAACCCATAAAGGTTTTCTGTTTCTCGATACCTTCACCACGTGCCTGGGAGAGCACAGTCGCTCCGGTGACACCGAGTTCACGCGCGGTCTCTAGAACTATATCAGTATGCTCATCCTCAACCAGAACGACTAGCAATTTGAAATGCATGGTTATTCTCCTTCTGAATTCGTATTGTCGGATTTACTGTTACGAGCTGCAAGCCACTCTCCAAGTTGTGCATAGCCCATAACGGACATGATTGGAAAAACGCTGGCAAAGGCGATCAGGCCAAATCCATCCAGCAGGGGATCACGGCCTGGTACCGTATTGGACAGGCCCAGACCCAACGCAGTGACCAGCGGAACGGTCACTGTTGAAGTGGTCACGCCGCCAGAGTCGTAGGCAAGCGCTATGATTGATTTCGGTGCGTAGAACGTCTGTATGATAACGACGATATAGCCGATTATAATGTAGATATAGAGCGGTGTGCCGGTCACTATCCGGAAAGTACCCAGTCCGATGCCCACGGCGACACCTATCGCAACGGCAATTCTCAGACCCCAGGGGTTGATTGCACCACCCGACACCTCGCTCGCCTTGATCGCTACCGCAATCAGGGATGGTTCAGCGATGGTAGTGGAAAAACCGATGGCAAATGCAAACAGGTAGACCCAGTAGTATTCATACCAGTGCGACGCGATGTCATCGCCTATCGCGCCCAGTTCAATTCCCAGAAAGACCGGATCTGTCAGTTGTTTCGCCATCAGCTTGCCGATTGGAAACAACGCCTCTTCCAGCCCCATGAGAAAAAACGCGAGGCCGAAAATAACGAAGACAAATCCTGTCAGAACACGCTTCAGGTGAGGAATTGGCCGGCGCAGCACAAGCAGTTGGAATCCGAAAATAATTACGACTATCGGGATAACATCGTGAATTGTACTGCCGAAAACCGTGACAAAATGATTGAACCACTCTGTCATATCAACATCCCGTAGCCCATGACGAAAATCATCGGCGTCAGCGAGGCAAATGCGATCAGGCCAAAGCCGTCGACCATCGGGTTACGCCCCGAGATGCTGCTGGCGAGACCGACGCCAAGTGCGGTAACCAGCGGCACGGTAATTGTCGAGGTCGTCACACCGCCCGAGTCATAAGCAATGCCGATGATCTCCGGCGGTGCAAATGCGGTCATGATGACCACACCGATATAACCGGAGATGATCAGGTACTGTACCGGCCACCCCTTAAGGATACGGAACACGCCAAGCACGATGGCAAAACCAACCGAAACGGCAACCGTCATGCGCAGATTATAGGCGTAGCTTTCGATACGTTCCGGCGTGTTTTCAATCATGCCGCCGTTCACCGCAACAGTGGCTGCCTCGGCGGCAACCGCGATCAGGGCCGGTTCTGCCACAGTGGTGCCAAAACCGAGCGCGAAGGCAAACAGCAACAGCCATATGAGACTGCCCTTGCGTGCAAAATCGTAGGCCATGTTTTCGCCGATCGGGAATAGCCCGATACGCAAACCATGAATAAAAAGCGACAGGCCGATAACGACCATGAGGATGCCGCCGAGCATCTGCAGAAGATTTGGAAATGGCTGTTGCAGTACAAACAGCTGAAAAAAGGCGATAACGAGCAGGATCGGAAGAAGATCCCTGAAACTCTCAAGCAAGGCCTTAAAAAATGCGTTCAATGACCCGAACTACCCGGCAGATTTATCACACTCTTGAGCATACCAGAGCAATGTGACTGTTTCATGGATTTGGTCGTTGGTCGTTGGTCGTTGGTCGTTGGTCGTTGGTCGTTGGTCGTTGGTCGTCACAAGCATAATCCAGAACCAATGACTAGAGACAAAAGACCAACGACTAGAGACTATCCAACTCCTCCCAACGCCCATACGCCGTTTCCAGTTCGGCATTGACAGTATCAAGCTCACTCGTCAGTGCAGCCACATCATCAGGACGGTCACGATACAGCGCAGGATCGGCAAGTGACTGCTGCAGTTCTTCAGCCTTCTTCTCGAGAGACTCGATCTGTGCCGGCAGCTGTTCAAGTTCACGTTGATCCTTGTAGCTGAGCTTGGCCGGTTTCGCCTTCTCCTTTGCTACTGCTGACTTCTTTTGAACTGGCAGCGGTTGCTCAGTCTTGGCGCCGCTCACGGAGCGACGCTGACGCTGCCAATCCTCGAAACCGCCAACGTAGGAGGCCACTCGACAATCACCCTCAAACACCAGTGTGGAGGTGACGACGTTATCAAGAAAAGCACGGTCATGGCTGACCAGCAGGATGGTTCCCTTGTACTCGATCAACAACTCCTCGAGCAATTCCAGTGTCTCGATATCCAGGTCATTGGTCGGTTCGTCCAGCACCAGTACGTTGGCCGGCTTGGTAAACAGCTTTGCCAACAGCAGGCGATTACGCTCACCACCGGAAAGCGCCTTGGCCGGTTGCTGTACGCGGTCGGGCGAGAAGAGAAAATCCTGTAGATAGGAGATGATATGGCGCGACTTGCCGTTGACCTCGACCTGATCTGATCCGCCGGCGACGTTGTCACGTACCGTCTTTTC
>NZ_MPRK01000107.1 GCF_002021095.1 Solemya elarraichensis gill symbiont
CGCAGGGCGTCCGGGGCAATAAAGGCTGTCGAAGATCGAGTGTAAAAGGGCGACTTGGATGTCCCGTTTTACATCACGAGATCAAAGACACGCTTGGTAGATAATTATGGTAGGAATTCACTTCCCATCGCGATGATCGTGGTCAATCGATACCGAGATCACCCCAGATAGCATCAACTCGCGCCTTGACCTCAGCATCCATCTCGATCGGCTCACCCCATTCACGATCTGTCTCCCCCGGCCACTTGTTGGTGGCATCCATACCCATCTTTGAACCGAGACCGGAAACTGGTGAGGCGAAGTCGAGATAATCGATCGGCGTATTCTCAACCAGTACAGTATCGCGCGCCGGATCCATACGCGTTGTCATTGCCCAGATCACATCATTCCAGTCACGTACATTGACATCATCATCGGTGACAATCACGAACTTGGTATACATGAACTGGCGCAAAAAGGACCACACACCGAACATCACGCGCTTGGCATGGCCGGCATACTGCTTCTTCATACTGACCACCGCCATGCGGTAGGAGCAGCCCTCCGGCGGCAGGTAGAAATCGACAATCTCCGGGAACTGCTTCTGCAGTATCGGTACAAACACCTCGTTAAGCGCCACACCGAGCACTGCCGGCTCGTCAGGCGGACGACCTGTGTAGGTACTGTGATATATCGGCTTACTGCGCATAGTAATGCGATCAATGGTGAAAACCGGAAAGGATTCAACCTCGTTGTAGTAGCCCGATTAACTCGCTGCCAATCGATTTGACCACTTCTGTGCGTGAACCTCGCAGTAATCCGGCAAAAGCGTATTCAGAAAGGGTATCGGGTACCGGTGTTACTGCACCCAGGATTGTCGCCGGGTCTGCCCCCAGTGCAACTGAAATGGGAAAAGGTTCGCCAGGGTGTGCTTTCTGCCAATCGCGAAAATCGAGCGCTCCTCCACGGTGTGCAAGCCAGCGCATGATGACGCGGTTTTTACCGATCACCTGCATGCGGTAGATACCGAGATTGGCCCTCGGTTTTTCGGGACCACGGGTGACTACCAGTCCCCAGGTAATCAGTGGCCCCGCATCACCCGGCCAACAGGTCTGCACGGGGATTTTTGAGAGGTCGACGGTATCGGCCTCCACAACAACTTCCTGGCACGGGGCCTTTTTGACCTTTTTCGGCGCCATATCCAGCACCTTCTTGAACACCGGCATCTTCTCCAGCGCATCACGCATGCCCTTCGGCGCTTCCGGCTCCTTGAGCTGTGCCAACAGGATACCGACATCACGCAGCGCAGAAACCGACTCCTCACCCATACCCAGTGCTACACGCTTCGGGGTTCCGAAAAGATTGCCGAGCACTGGCATGTCCGAATCCTTAACCTTCTCAAATAGCAGGGCCGGACCACCGGCTTTCAAAGTGCGGTCACAGATTTCGGTCATCTCGAGATAGGGATCAACTTCAACGTCGATACGTTTCAGCTCTCCCATCTCCTCGAGCCTGGCGATAAAATCCCGTAAATCTCTGTATTTCATGCTGTCACCTGTCCCATACCGCCAACTTTATCACCATATTCACCATAAGAAATGCAAATGGCAAAAACCGCCTGATGTACTAGACTTGTTATCGAGTCAATAGATGCCTCTCCGGGCATCAGGCGAGGGACCAGGTGGCCACGGAGGGCTAAATTCCCCGATCTGTTCAGCCGGTAATTCCGCTATGCCGCAACAGCGGCTCCACTTCCGGTTTACGCCCGCGAAATTTCACGAACAGATCCATTGCATCTTCCGAACCGCCCTTTTCGAGAATGTTTTCGCGAAAGGAACGACCTGTCTGCTGATCGAAAATACCCTTCTCTTCAAACAGGGAGAACGCGTCTGCAGAGAGCACTTCCGCCCACTTGTAGCTGTAGTAGCCTGCGGCATAGCCACCGGAGAAAATGTGTGCGAAGCCGTTAGCGAATCGATTCCACTTCGGTGGCATCACCACGGCAAGCGCATCACGCACCTCTTCGATGCGCGCCTCGATCTCTGCACCCTTGTGCGGGTCATATTCACGATGCAGGCGAAAATCAAAGATGGAAAACTCCAGCTGACGCACCATCTGCATGGCCGAATGATAATTTCTTGCCGCAATCATGCGCTCATACAACTCTTCAGGTATCGATTCGCCGCTTTCATAATGACCCGAGATAATATCCAGCGCCTCGCGCTCCCAGCACCAGTTCTCGAGAAACTGGCTCGGCAGCTCAACCGCATCCCAGGCGACACCGCTAATGCCGGAGACCGGCGGATAGTCGATTTGCGTCAGCATATGGTGCAGGCCATGACCGAATTCATGGAACAGCGTCTGCACTTCATCATGTGTCAGTAGCGCGGGCTTGTCGCCGACCGGTGGTGTGAAGTTGCACACGAGGTAAGCAACCGGCAGATGATCGATCCGCTCTGAACGGAAACGGCTGATGCAGACATCCATCCATGCACCGCCACGTTTTTTCTCGCGAGCATAGAGATCCAGGTAAAAGTGCGCCATCAATTTGCCACTGCTGTCCCTGATGTCATAGAAGCGCACATCCGGGTGCCATGCCTGCACCCCGTCTCTTTGCTCGATACTGATATCAAACAAGCGTTGCACCACGTCGAACATGCCGCTGATGACACGTGTGTCAGGAAAGTATGGCTTGAGCTCCTCCTGGGTCAGGTTATAGCGCTGCTCGCGTAACTTCTCCGCGTAGTAGGCGACATCCCACGCCTGCAGCTCTTCCATTCCAAATTCTTCATGGGCAAACTGCTGCAGTTCTTCGAACTCCTGCTGCGCCTGTGGCGTAGAACGCCCTGCGAGGTCCTCAAGAAAAGCCATTACCTCGTCAGTCGTTGATGCCATTTTCCTCGCCAGCGAACGCTCGGCATAGTTGTCAAAGCCAAGTAGTTGCGCAGCTTCGTAGCGCAGCGCAAGTATCTCACCCATCAACTCACCGTTGTCATTCTCGCCGGCATTCGGTCCTTGGTCCGAGGCACGCGTGACATAAGCCTGGTAAAGCTCAAAGCGCAGCCCCCGGTCATCGGCATAGGTCATAACCGGAAAATAGGAAGGGAAATCGAGCGTCAGCAGCCAGCCCTCCTGTTCACGTTGCTCAGCTGCCTGGCGTGCAAGGCCAATCGCCGATTCAGGCAGACCTGCAAGTTGTGCTTCATCACTGACCAGCTTGGTCCAGGCATGGGTTGCATCGAGCAGGTTCTGTTCATATTTACTGGTGAGAGTCGAGAGGCGCTTGCTGATCTCCTTGAAGCGCTGCTTTTTCTCTTCCGGCAGATCGACACCGGTGAGGTGAAAATCGAGCAGGATATTTTCCAGCATCTTTGTCTGCGCCTGGTTGAGGGATGTCTCGTTCTCAAGCACTGCCTTGTATGCGCTGTACAACCTGGCGTTTTGCCCCATCTCGGTTGAATAACTGCTCAGCTTCGGCAAGCAGGCATTGTATGCTTCGCGTAGTTCATCCGTATTGACCACCGAATTCATGTGGCTGATTGGCGACCAGGCACGGCTAAGCTGGTCATCCAGTTCCTCGAGCGGTTCAACAAAACTCTTCCAGCCGGGATGCTCAACCGTATCAAGCAGCGTGTCGATTTGCGCACGGTTTTGTGCAAGCAACTCATCAATTGCCGGCTCCACGTGCCCTGCCTCTATTTCGCTGAACAGCGGCAGAAATGTCTCTTTCAGTAACGGGTTTGCATTGTCCATGCGATTGTTTCCATTGATCCAGGTGTTATTCAAATAGTGCGCCTTCATAACCTGTCTGCCGCCATGCCTCGTAAAGCACCACGGCGACCGTGTTCGACAGGTTAAGGCTGCGGCTCTCCTCGAGCATTGGTACGCGCAGCCAGTTGTCACGCTCGATGCTAGCAAGCACCTCGTCCGGCAGGCCGCGAGTCTCGGGGCCAAACAGCAATGCATCGCCTTTTCTGTATGAGGGCGTGCTATGTGCATTTCTACCCTTGGTAGTGAATGCAAACAGACGTTCAGGCTTCAGCGTCTCAAGACAGGCGTCAAGAGATACGTGTTCACGCACGGCGGCATATTCTGCATAATCGAGGCCCGCGCGGCGCAACTTTTTATCATCCAGTTCAAAGCCGAGCGGATGAATCAGGTGCAAGGTGCTGCCACTGTTCGCACAAAGGCGTATGATATTGCCCGTGTTGGGCGGAATCTCCGGCTCGTAAAGTAAAATGTGAAACAAATCCGATGACCTCAGAAAAATCTATCGATACCAAGAACAATCCTCTTGCCACAGAATTCTGCGGTATGCACTTTCAGACACCGATCGTATTGCTTTCAGGCTGCGTCGGCTTCGGCGAAGAGTATACCCGTGTTAGCGGCTTTTCCAACCGGGATGTCGGCGCGGTTTGCCTCAAGGGCACAACCGGCACCCAGCGCCCCGGTAACCAGCCGCACAGGATTTATGAAACACCCGGCGGCATGCTCAACGCCATCGGCCTGCAGAATCCCGGGGTTGACCAGGTGGTTTCATCGATTCTACCCGAACTCGATTTCTCGGAGACTCGCTTCATCGCCAATGTCTCGGGCTCGACCATCGAGGAGTACACCGAGGTTACACGCAAATTCGATGACTCAGACATCGATGCGATCGAAATCAACATCTCCTGCCCCAACGTCAAGGAGGGCGGTGTCGCCTTTGGCAATGATCCTGAAATGTCGGCGCGCGTCGTCGAAGCCTGTCGTGAAGTAACCAACAAACCGCTGATTACCAAGCTGTCGCCCAACCAGACCGACATCCAACACAACGCCCGCCTCTGTATAGAGGCAGGCAGTGACGCATTTGCCGTCATCAATACGCTGATGGGCATGGCGATCGATATCGAATCGCGCTCACCGGTGATCGGCAACAACCAGGGCGGCCTTTCCGGTCCTGCTATCAAGCCGGTTGCCCTGCTCAAGACCCACCAGGTCTACCAGGTGTGTCGCGATCACGGCATTCCAATTATCGGCCAGGGTGGAATCAACTCGGCCGAGGATGCGATCGAGTTCCTGATCGCCGGTGCCAGTGCAGTTGGCGTCGGTACCGCGCTCTTCTACGACCCGTTGATCTGCCCGAAAATCAACGACGGCATCAAGTCATACCTCGAGCGCCATGAGCTGGCGAATGTTGCCGAACTGACCGGATCACTGCGCCTCAACCAGCCACCGGCACAGAACAACAAGTGCAACTGCTGAATCTATCTCTAAAGGGATAGGGGGAAAATCAGTCCGCCGGATTAATTTTCCGCTTTTGCCGCCACTATCCCCTTTGGGAGGGGTGGCATTGCAGGTACCAGTGCTATATTAGCCCCCGTGAATGATGAACCGCGCGATCGACATCGCGCAGCTGATACGGAGTAAAAGCAATGAGTGACAAGCAAGCACTGATCGACGAGAAGAACAAGCTAGTTAAAGAGATGATTGAATTGCAGAAGCAGTTCATGGACATCGAGCACGACAAGGGCATCACCGGCAAAGACTACTACTACTCAAAGGAAGGCCTGCTGGCTGACTACCGTGAGAAGTATGCTGACATGGCAACCCGCGTTGTTGACATGTCTCACGAGATTGTTGGTTCTACCCGCAACTGATTCTTCAGCTGCCAGAGACCAGAAAAGCCCGCGATTGCGGGCTTTTTCTTTGAGCTCTCCTTTCCGAAAAGCTATCACTACGAGAAACACAGCTGTCACCGTTCCGATAGGGGACGGATTACGTGGAAGCCGGATGCAATAGGAGTCTTTGCCGGAAAAATTGACTATCCAAAATATGGCGTGTTTGACCGCATGATGATTCGCCTTATTATGTATATGACTAAAGGGCCCACAGACCCGAATGCTGTTGTCGAGTTTACAGACTGGGATAAAGTTGAACACTTCGGGCAAGTGGTAAGTAAACTGTAAGGCCCGCGATTGCGGGCTATAGCTGAATATCATTCACTCCGGGCGGATGTGCTCAATATACTTGGGTACCTCGACCATCTCGAGTCGAATTGTTTCAGCCTGCACCACGATATGCCGTGTCTGACCTTTGATGATCAGGTCACAACTCGCTTGGCCACGGCTTTCTAGCGGCAATGGAATCATGTCACGGTAAGTGTAGATATTCTCACCGACATCGCCACCCTCACATTCACCAAAGGCATCAGGCAAGGGATCAACAACCGCTGCGCCAGTAAAGACGATATCCCCTTTTTGCCACCACCTGGTCTTTTCCACCGAGCCTGTCATGGTCTTGATAATAATGGCGCGCTCTATATGCACGCGTACTTCGTCACCACTGACGCTGACCCCGGAAATCTCACTGCCGTTTAACTCGATACTGCTATTGTCCATTTCTCAACTCTTGATCTGATCTGACATAATCGAACAATTATACGTCAAAGCAGCCTGCAGCAAGCCCACCTTATAAGCGCGGGTAAATTCGAGCCGTTACTCCATCTCCAGTTCTTTAATCTTGCGTGTCAGGGTATTGCGGCCCCACCCCAGCATCGTCGCGGCTTCATGTTTCTTGCCACCGGTCTCCTCAAGCGCGGTTTCGATCAGGGTGCGCTCAAATAGCGGTAGTGCCTTGTCCAGCAGGGGCGCGCCATCTCTTTTCAATTCAGCGTGTGCCCACTGGCGTAATGCCTCATCCCAGTCACCACTGTAGCCACCTTCTGAAATTGTCTCTTCACGCATCTCGGGCGGCAGGTCGTCCAGGTGAACCTGGT
>NZ_MPRK01000108.1 GCF_002021095.1 Solemya elarraichensis gill symbiont
CAATCAGCGATAGCAGCAGATGAACCCATGATGGCAGCGATAGCTGCAGCAGTAATAATCTTTTTCATTTGAATCTCCAAAAATGTTTAAAAAGTAATAAAGTTAAAAATCGTTTTTGATGCGGGCTTGGTGCCTCGTTTCAATGGAGATAAGTATATTCTGATATTGCAATATTTATTTTTATTGGCGATATAAGCTTTTCTTATTCTTCTTTTTCAGTGAGGTCTGTATATAGATCAACACCATTAACCGGTGTAATTGCACTGACGGGTAGATCTACACCTGATTCCCACAGCTCGAGCGCCCTGCTCTTTGTTTCGCCAGTCGCGAGGAAGCAGACATGTTCACTGCGGCTCAACCTGGATGCACTGAGGGAGATACGTTGAGGCGGTTGTTTTGACGCATTCTTGATTGCGAGTACATCCGGAGATTCAGTTGTTATGCCCAATTCATTTCCGGGGAAGAGACTGGCTGTGTGGCCATCTTTACCTATACCCAGTAATACAAGATCAAAATTCACCACTGTCGCAATCGTCTGCCGATAGTGCATGGCTCCCTGCTCTGCTCCCAGCTCTGCCGGGATCCGGAATATCTTCTCTGGAGGAATAGCGACATGATTAAACCAGGCAGAACGGGCCATTGTGTCATTGCGATCAGGATCATCTACAGGAAGACAGCGTTCATCACCAAAGTAGATGAACCAGTGTTCCCAGTCGGTATCGAGATGCACCAACTTTCTATATAAAGCTTCCGGCGTTCTTCCACCTGCAAGTACGATTCTGAAATTACCATGTTGTCTGATTGCATCATCGGCAACTTGTCCGATTCGATCAAACAGCTCTTTCAATAGCGCGTCTTGCTGTTCAAAAACGTGCCTGCGGACTATTTGTTTAGTCATGCCTGCTCGATCTGGTTACGCCAGTTCTGGTCGTCGCTGTCGAACAGACGGGTTGCTTCCTCCGGCCCCCAACTGCCTGCCGGGTAGGTGTGAACATAACTGTCAGCAGCTGCCCAGTGACGCAGTATCGGGTCTACAACCTGCCATGCCCATTCAACTTCGTCGAAGCGGATAAACAGACTCCTGTCACCGTCAATAATATCGAGCAGCAGGGTTTCATACGCATCCAGGGAAGCTTCACCCTCATCACGGTAAGGCGCTTTGAGGTCGACCCTGCGTGTATTCATGTCCAGCCCGGGTTCTTTTGCATGCATCTCGATATGCATACACTCATGCGGCTGAATCGCCAGTACAATCCAGTTTGGTTCAATATTCTGTAACGATGTGTTCTGGAACAACTGCTGTGGCGGATGTTTGAAACGAATAAAGATCGAGGTCATCTTCTGTTGCAGGCGTTTACCCGTGCGCAGATAGAAAGGCACACCCTTCCAGCGCCAGTTATCTATATAGAACTTCGCGGCAACATAGGTTTCCGTGGTTGAATCGTCTGCGACATTCTCTTCCTCACGGTATGCGACTGCCTCTTCATCACCTGCTGTTCCTGCACTGTACTGTGCGCGTATGGCATAACTGTTGACTGCTTCACGCGGTATTGTTCGGATGGAACGCAGTACTTTGACCTTTTCATCCTGCAAGGCGTCTGCATCCAGTGTTGCCGGGGGTTCCATCGCCATAACGGTTAAGAGCTGCATCATGTGGTTCTGCAACATATCTTTGAGCGCACCGCTACTGTCAAAATAGCCGGCACGTGAGTCGATTCCTTTATCCTCTGCCACGGTAATCTGCACATGGTCTATATAGTTACGGTTCCAGATCGGCTCAATCAGGCTGTTGGCAAAACGGAATACCATCAGGTTCTGTACCGTCTCTTTGCCAAGGTAATGGTCAATACGATAGATCTGATCCTCATCAAAGTGTTGATGCAGCCGCATGTTCAGCATGCGCGCACTCTCGAGATCTTCACCAAAGGGCTTTTCAACTACAATGCGGTGCCGAGCGACCTTGCCGCTAAAGCCTGCGTTGTGAAGATGGGTGACAACGTTGAGAAAATCAGCCGGGCGTATGGCCAGGTAAAAAACAATATTTTCACAAACACCCGATTTGGGCCTGGATAAAGCCTCCATCAGGGAGTCATAGGCTTCCGGCTGGGCGTAATCACCACGTACATAAGTAAAGCGCTCGATCAGCCTGGAAGCAATATCCATATCAAAAGCATCGCCAAGCTTCTCCTGCAATGCCAGTTGCATATGCTCCGCCCAGTCACCCTGACTCCAGTCACGCCGCGCAAGTGCGATGAATTCCAGCGCGTCCGCAAGACGGTCGGCCTTCTCAAGATGGTAAAGTGCCGGCAGCAGCTTGATTGTTGTCAGGTTGCCGGTGGCACCGAAAATAACAAAATGGCAGGGTGAGATAGTATCCACGAATCAGCTCTCTTTCTTGATGGCGTGTCCACCAAAACCCTTGCGCATCATCGCCAGCATCTTGTTGCCGTAATCACCTTTGCCCTGCGAACTAAAACGCATCATGGTCGCAAGGGAAATCACGGGTGCCGGAACGCCCTGCTCAACCGCCTCGATTGCCGTCCAGCGACCCTCGCCCGAGTCAGCCACGAATGGTTCAAGCTCTTCAAGCTCCTGGTCTTCGGCAAGGAAATCCGCGCTTAAATCAAGTAGCCAGCTGCGTACAACACTACCGTGCCGCCACATCTCGGCAACTGCACCTAGGTCAATGGCAAAATCATCGCGTGACTTCATCAGGGCGAAGCCCTCTGCATAAGCCTGCATCATGCCGTATTCAATCCCGTTATGAACCATCTTGACGTAATGCCCACTTCCGGCTGGCCCGCAATGCAGCCAACCCTTGTCAGGCGCTGGGGCCAGTGCTTTCAGGAGAGTGGCGATTCTCTGTATTGCATAATCATCACCCCCGACCATCAGGGCGTAACCGTTTTCCAGCCCCCACACACCACCAGATACACCGGCATCAACATAATGAATACCGTTTGACTGTACCTTCTCTGCCCGTCGCATTGAATCCTTGAACCAGGAGTTGGCACCGTCTACCAGAATGTCATCCTTGTCGAGCAAGGGCAGCACCTGGTCAATCGCATCCTCGGTGATTTTTCCTGCGGGCAACATCAACCAGACGACTCTTGGTGACTCCAGCTGTGCAACCAGGGCCGGTATCGATTCGGCGACCTCAAACCCAGTTTCATCGGCCAGTTCCCTGGTAGTTGCGAGCGTGCGGTTATGTCCGACAACCTCGATATCTGCCCTGCGCAGACGACGAGCCATGTTGCCACCCATGCGGCCAAGACCAACAATGCCGAGTTTCATCGACGTATCTCCGGTGAATATTCTTTAATAGCCCTATTTCACGGCAACGGGATGCATCTGTCAAAAGAGATCGCATTTATGAGAAAGAAATGCACGTCTGTTTCTCAAAAAAATAGTAGGCTTAGTAGAATAGTTCGTATCAACATAATTATAGATAGGAACTAATGCGTATATTCCTATCGGCTGTGACAGGGGAAAAAGATTGAGACGTACCAACCAGACGCTACTTGAGCAGATGCAGCTTAGTGATGTAGAAATAACGCGTCGCAAGCAATTACTCGGTCTTGATCTGGAAACATGCAACACCTTATCCGGTCACAAGTTCCTTATTGAAGATACCGTCGATGAAATCGTTAACGAGTTTTATGAGAAACAGACCGCAATCGATGAAATCGCCCTGCTGATCGGTGACGCCGATACCCTCCTCAGGCTACGTAATGCTCAACGCAAGTATATTATCGACCTGTTTAGCGGTAATTATGGTAGTGAATATGTCAATGATCGCTTACGCATCGGCATGGTTCATAAAAGGATTGGGGTGGAACCCAAGCTCTATCTTTCTGCTGTTTTGACCCTTAAAGAAACACTCGTCAAGACACTGAAAGCCAATATTGAGAGTGAAGAGCTGTTAGCTTCAACACTGGACGCGTTGGACAGGCTGATATATTTCGATACCACCCTGGTGTTTGATACCTACATTGACAGCCTCGTCGGTGAAATTGAAAGCGCAAAAAGAATAACCGAAGAGTATGCGAAAAGCCTCGAAGAGAAAGTGGCAGAAAGAACGCAGCAACTGGAAATGCTGGCAAAACTTGATCCACTGACAGACATCTACAACCAACGGGCCATGCAGGAGGCATTAAAACGCGAGCTTGCAGCAGCAAAAAGACGTAAAACCTAATTGTCATTTGTCTATATCGACATTGATCATTTCAAGGAAATCAATGACAAACATGGCCACGTAAAGGGTGACGAGGTACTTAAATTCGTGGGGCACGTGCTAAAAAAGTACTTAAGAGAGATAGATGTTCCATGCCGCTATGGAGGAGACGAATTCTGTTTGATACTCCCTGAATGCAACAGTAAGAATGCCAAAATTCTTTGCAAAAGAATCATCCATGCATTTTCCGAGAGATATCCTGATTTCTCTCTCAGCGTAGGAATAGCTGAAACAGGTAACGAATCATATATTGATGGCGATGCTCTGATTCACAATGCAGACGAAAAGATGTGCCTGGCAAAGAAAGATGAAGGATCACAAATAAGGTAATTTAGAAATACTGCGAATAGAACTCATTTTTGAACAGACCGTATTTATCGTCATCAGAAGAGAAACAGTCCTGTCTTTTATTACCTCGTTGGATAATATGAAGCGAAACTTCAGGAAGTGAGATGCGTTGACGTCTCGGCAAGATTTGATCCTCCTTGATCAACACTTTCGACTAAATCAAATAACGTGGTCTGTCCCCTATTATTTTCCTGCCCCCTATTATTTTCAATGAGACATGATGACCGGGACCAGCATGCTCGACAGCAATGTTTTGGTGACACCGCCAAAAATCTTTTGCTGTAGGCTTGGTGTTCCATAACCACCCATCACCAGCAAATCAATATCATTGTCAGCAATTGCATTTTCAATGATAACGGCGACGTCCGAGGTGCCTGCATAGACCCGTTTCAAGGAGACATTCAAGCCATGGTGCTGCAAATGTTTCACCAAGTGTTCTGCCAGCACTTCTCCCTTGGCCACTTTCTGCAATTCTGTCCTGACCACGATGATGGTGATGTCGTCGATACCTTTCAGTATCGGCAAGGCATCGTGAACGGACCGGGTCACTGATGGTGTTCCGTCGTAGGCAATCATCGCTTTACGACATGGAACGTGATGTGCGCCGATGTAGGGCATGAAAAACACCGGACGCCCGGATAACAGCAGAACCTGCTCGGCCAACTCCTGCTGCATGCCGGCATGAGGACTGGCCGGGTTGGCCTGGCGCAAAACCACCAAGTCAAAATTGCGTGCGAACTGGGCAACTTTTTTTACAGCCACTGCTTTTTTTTCAGAAATTGTGCGGCTGTCAGACTCAATATTGCACTCTTTTGCCAACGTATTAAACTCGGCAATACGCTCTTTAGCCGCATCTTTCGCCATCTCCCTGCGCACTATCGGGTCTTTCACCCGGATACCCTTGGGCACGAGTGTATCGAGCGTGACAGCAGTGACTCGGGCACCTAGCCTTGCCGCCATTTGCAAGACTGTCGTTGTGCGCTCATGATTTGAATTGCCATCATCCAGATAAAGCAGAATATCCCTGTAGCTCATAATATCTCCCAATCAGGCCGTGGAATTCCGGCAAACACCACACCAGGTGATGATTCCCGGTAAAAACCGGATGATAAAGTGCCCATTCCATAATGGACAGGATCAAATCGCCACCTGCTTGCATGGTGCATTGCCCGTCACTTGCCAGCGCCTGATTTCCGTGCGAAATCACTAATCAGGGGCAACGCCTCTTCCATGTGATCGAAGGGTAATATTCGGGGACATAATATTCGTATTCGGGGACAGACCACGTTTTCTTCATAATGATGAGGGACTTCAGGAAGAGATATACACCGCCGTCTCGGTAAGATCTGATCCTCCTTGATCAAGCATTTCGACTAGATTAAAAAAAACCAAGCGTGTCTTTGATCTCGTGATGTAAAACGGGACATCCAAGTCTCCCTTTTACACTCGATCTTCGACAGCCTTTATTGCCCCGGACGCCCTGC
>NZ_MPRK01000109.1 GCF_002021095.1 Solemya elarraichensis gill symbiont
GGCGCTGGCGCACGTCAGAAAAACAGTCTCGCCTAGTGGCTACCGGGGACTACGCGCCTTCGATTCTCTCTCCTTGGCGCGCAGCGAAGGTGTATTTAGCCGTTACAAGATCTCTTAAATTACACGAGAAAGTGTCATTGTTTCTATGTATCCAGTCATGTTCTGATGCGTCCTTAATACAGCCATTTGCTATAGCCAATGAGACGCGCATGGATGAACATCCATTCTTTGGAATGAAACTGTATACGGCATTTTCGTCATAAACATTCAAAGCGTGACGTGCTGCAAAAAGGTGCTCAGCATTCTTTTTCAGATTACGATTACTCGACCTGCTATAGCGTAACAAGCGTGCCATATTTATTTCCTTACAACCTATTCGGCTCGTATAACCGGGACATTGTCAAAAAGAGTAACGCAGACTATGAATCAGCACTCGAATTAATGCACTCTAATGGCTGAACAGGCTCCTTAAACATCCTCATCTTTTGGCCCAATCCATGCGTACGGGTTGTAAGCCACCTCCCATAAATGCCCGTCCGGGTCAGCGAAATAACCACTGTAGCCACCCCAAAAGACAGCCCGGGGTTTCTTCACCAGGGTCGCACCAGCTTCCACTGCTTGCGCGACCACTTCGTCCACCTGTGCCTCCGACTCAACGTTATGAGCAAGCGTAAATGAATTAAAGCCACTACCTTTTGCAGAGACAGTCGCGTCCTCTGCCAATGCCTCGCGGCCGTATAATCCGAGCCATGTCCCATTCAGTGTAAAAAAGGCTACCTGCGGAGGGGACTCCATGCGAGGGAAACCCAGACCATCCTCATAGAACCTAATTGATGCTGTAAGATCGTGCACACCCAGTGTAATCATACTTATGCGAGGCTTCATTGGTCATTACTCTTCATTCAGTATTGAACTGACAATTGTGCATCGATCATGCACCAAAAACGACATCCATAACCTGCAAGGCAAAACGGGCAGATACGGTCGCAGGCCCTCCCCCCATTTCTATTCCAATCTCGACTGCTTCCAGCACTTCATCATAGGTTGCCCCGGCTGCTGCGGCCTGCTCAATATGCCACTGCATACAGGATTCACAATCAATTCGAACCGATATACCAATCGCAATCAGCTCCTTATTTTTCTTCGGCAAGGCACCATCTTTAAACGCTGCAGATTCCATCTCGACGAAAGCGCGGTAAGTTGCCGAACCCCTGTCAGTCAGCTTCTTGTGCGCCCATTGTCTTGTTCGCTTCATCTGCTCCAGATCTTTCTCAGACATTTCGACACCGATTAACTGTTACGTCATGCAAATGTATTCAACCAGCAACCCGTCGGCACTGTTTGTAATCTGTTACAGGCCACCCGTAAGATCAATGAAGGTACCGGTTGCATATGAAGAGTTATCAGACGCTAACCAGTAAATAGCCTCAGCAACCTCACCAGGCTGACCACCTCTCTGCATCGGTATTTTTTCTTTCAGCCTGTCGACACGGTTTGGCTCACCACCCGATGCATGCATATCAGTATAGATAAAACCGGGCCGGACACCGTTGCCTCGAATACCTTCTGCGGCAACCTCAAGTGATAAACCTCGGGTTAAGGTATCAACAGCACCCTTTGAAGCGGCATAATCAATATATTCATTCGGCGAACCGCTTCTGGCAGCACCGGAAGAGACATTGACTATTGTTCCACCTGTACCGTTATATTTTGCAGACATTCGTTTTACTGCTTCCTTACAACACAAAAAACAGCTCATGACGTTGGCCTTTAAAACGCGATCAAACCTCTCTTCGCTGATCTCGTCCAGGCGGCATTGAGTTTTCAGGATGGCTGCGTTATTTACAAGGACCGACAGGCAGCCCAGTTCCCGGTCCACGGTTTCAAACAGGCGCTTGACTTCACTTGCCACTGAAACATCAGCCTTTACTGTTATGCAATGGCCGCCATCTTGCAGGATTTCATCCTTGACACTCTCAGCTGCAACATCATTCGATACATCGTTAATGCAGACAGCATAACCTTTCCTTGCAAACAGCTTTGCCGTATCAGCTCCAATACCTCTGCTCGCTCCGGTGATTACTGCAATCTTATTGGAATTCATAGATCCATCCGTATTGCATGACGACGCCATCAAGAGGCAAGCGCACAGGGCGTGCGCTATGCCGCTTCTTACACCTCTTTGTAGATCTCGGCGCCCTGCTGCTTGAACTCCGTTGCCTTCTCTTTCATTCCTTCTTCGACCGCCACAGCAACGTCACCGATTTTCAGAGACTCTGCGTAGTCACGTACGTCCTGGGTAATTTTCATGGAGCAGAAGTGCGGGCCGCACATGGAGCAGAAATGCGCCACCTTGTGAGCCTGTGCCGGCATGGTTTCGTCGTGGTATTCACGTGCACGCTCTGGGTCAAGCGACAGGTTGAACTGATCCTCCCAGCGGAACTCGAAACGTGCCTTTGACAGCGCGTTGTCCCTGACTTGTGCACCCGGCAGGCCCTTGGCAACGTCAGCCGCGTGTGCCGCCAGTTTGTAGGCGATGATGCCGTCGCGTACATCATTCTTGTCGGGCAGGCCAAGATGCTCCTTGGGTGTCACGTAGCAGAGCATGGCGGTTCCATACCAGCCAATCTGGGCTGCACCGATTGCCGAGGTGATGTGATCGTAGCCGGGGGCGATATCAGTCGTCAGAGGGCCAAGCGTGTAGAAAGGCGCCTCGTGACAATCCTCCAACTCTTTCTCCATGTTCTCCTTGATCATCTGCATCGGCACATGACCAGGCCCTTCAATCATGACCTGCACATCGTGCTCCCAGGCAATTTTTGTCAGTTCACCAAGGGTTTCCAGTTCACCGTACTGGGCAGCATCATTGGCATCGGCCAGGCAGCCGGAACGCAATCCGTCACCCAGTGAGAAAGAGACGTCGTAGGCCTTCATGATCTCGCAGATCTCTTCGAAATGCGTATAGAGGAAATTCTCCTGGTGATGCGCAAGACACCACTTGGCCATGATGGAGCCACCACGCGAAACAATACCGGTCACTCTCTCAGCCGTCAGTGGTACATAGCGCAACAGCACACCCGCATGAATTGTGAAGTAATCAACGCCCTGTTCTGCCTGCTCGATCAATGTGTCGCGAAACATCTCCCAAGTGAGATCCTCGGACTTGCCGTTGACCTTTTCCAGCGCCTGGTAGATTGGCACTGTACCAATCGGCATCGGCGAGTTGCGCAGAATCCACTCGCGCGTCTCGTGGATATTCTTTCCGGTGGAAAGATCCATCAGTGTGTCGCCGCCCCATCGAGCCGACCACACCATTTTCTCGACTTCTTCCTCGATAGAAGAAGAGACCGCCGAATTACCGATGTTGGTGTTGATCTTAACGCGGAAGTTACGCCCAATAATCATCGGCTCAACTTCGGGATGGTTGATATTGGCAGGGATGATAGCGCGCCCCGAAGCAATCTCATCGCGCACGAATTCAGGAGTAATGCTATCCGGCAGGTTGGCGCCGAAATTCTCTCCCGGATGCTGTTTCAGCAGTGCCTTGTAATCCGGGTTGGTACGCAATTCATCCAGCCGCTGGTTCTCGCGGATTGCGACGTACTCCATTTCAGGTGTAATGATTCCCTCGCGCGCATAGTGCATCTGGGTGACGCATTTACCCGCCCTGGCACGGCGTGGAGCACGGATATGCTCGAAACGCAGTTTATCCAGTTCAGGATCGTTATAACGCTCGGTGCCATACTCGGAGCTTGGGCCTTCGAGTTGCTCGGTATCATCGCGCTCATTGATCCATGAGGCTCGCAGGTCAGACAATCCTTTCAGGAGATCAATTGAAACAGAGGGATCAGAATAGGGGCCCGAGGTGTCGTAGACATAGATAGGCGGATTTGGCTCATTGGCACCGTTGGTGGTGGTCGGCGTCTGTGACACTTCACGCATCGGCACGCGGATATCAGGACGTGAACCCTCGACGTAGATTTTGCGTGAATTGGCGAACGGGCGCGTCACTTCGTCTGACAGGGCCGTGGTCTTTTTGATGAATTCTTCGGGTATGGCGCTCATAACTCTTCTCTCCGTGTGGCAAAATGAAGGAGACAATGGGCTATGAGCCTGTCAGCCTTCCCTACGCCAGCATGAACTGGATCAGGTTCCAAGGGACTCTCTCAGCCTCTCCACAAGGAGAAACACCCCCGGCTTTTCAATGAAATTTAGTATAGCAATGATCTGATAAAGAAGCATTGCCCTTTTCGCAAGAATCAGGCTATACTTTGAATGGTATGGAGCAAGGGTTGCTCCTCCGCAGGCTGCTTTCAGTGGCTTGCATGCAATTTGCAACTATTTACAAGGAGAGAATTATGCGAATTGGTCAGCTTGGAAAAGAGACAAACATTCCCGTTGAAACCCTGCGATTCTGGGAACGCCAGGGACTTCTGACACCTGCTCGCAGCGGGCCGGGAAAATACCGAAACTACAGCGATGAAGATGTTCAACGCATCAGGTTTATCCTGAATGCCAAATCTGTCGGCTTTACCCTTTCTGAAATCTCGCAACTGCTACAGATGAAACGTCCTGAAGCCAGTCACACGGCTGACGATATTCTGCAATTTGCCAAGACGAAGCTGAATGCAATCCAGTCAAAATTGTCGGAACTGGGCACAATGCAGAACAACCTGTCACGCCTCATTGAAGAGTGCAGCTATAGCTCGGGCAGTACTGATTCCTGCACCGTATTCGATAAACTGGATGACGGCATCGGTTAAGGCCTCACAACTCGCTAACTGTAAATCCCCGCTATTGCGGGGATTTTTATTTCTCCCGGACACATGCGAGAGTGCAATTTCAATCGGCAAAAAAGTCATCTCTCTGTAACAATTGCGGAGTACACTCTCGCGGCTTAACATAAAGAGCTGAAATCAGAGAAAGAAACAATGGCCGTCAAAGTTGCCATCAATGGGTTCGGACGCATGGGAAAACTGGCATTTCGTGCCGGCTGGCGTCACGATGAATACCGCCTCGTACATATTAACGAGATCAAGGGCGATGCAGCCTGCCATGCCCACCTTCTGGAATTCGATTCAGTACAGGGCCACTGGAAACACGATATCGCCTCCAGGGAGAATAAACTCCTGCTTGATGGCCGCAAGGTACGCTTTACCTCGGAAGCCAATCCGGCTGATGTCGACTGGCAGAAGAAAGATGTCGATATCGTTATTGACTGCACCGGCAAGCACAAGACAGCTGAGAGCCTCAAGCCTTACTTCGACCAAGGCGTCAAGAAGGTAATCATCTCCGCACCCTGCCCTGCACCGGCGCGTAACATCGTCTATGGCGTGAACCACGACACCTACAACGCCGAAACAGACTCCATAATTACCGCCGCCTCATGCACCACCAACTGCCTGGCACCCGTGGTCAAGGTAATGAAAGAGAAACTCGGAATTGCGCATGCCAGCATGACGACGATTCACAATATCACCAACACACAGACCATTGTCGACAAGGGCCACAAGGATTTGCGCCGTGCACGTGCCTGTGGAATGTCACTAATCCCAACTTCGACCGGTTCAGCCAAGGCAATTACACAGATATTTCCGGACCTTGAAGGCAAGATCAATGGCATCGCGGTACGCGTACCACTGACCAATGCATCGATCACGGATTGTGTTTTCGAGGTCGAGCGCTCCACCTCGGCAGACGAGGTCAACCAGCTGATGCAGAATGCCGCTGAAAATGAACTGAAAGGAATTCTCGGCTACGAGGAACGCCCGCTGGTCTCTATCGACTACCAGGGTGATCCGCGCTCATCGATTATTGATGCCGCCTCCACCATGGTCATCGACGGCACACAGGTCAAGTTGCTTGCCTGGTACGACAACGAGTGGGGCTACGTTAACCGCATGATGAACATCACGCAGATGGTTGCAGAATCCATCCGCCCAAAAGATGACAAGCCAAAACGTCACTGAACACGGTCTGCGTGACTACCTAACGGTCACCGGGGGGTACTGGGCT
>NZ_MPRK01000110.1 GCF_002021095.1 Solemya elarraichensis gill symbiont
CGCAGGGCGTCCGGGGCAATAAAGGCTGTCGAAGATCGAGTGTAAAAGGGCGACTTGGATGTCCCGTTTTACATCACGAGATCAAAGACACGCTTGAACTCTGAAAGCATTAAGGGAAATGTGTTTGAGACCTGCCTTTCTTTCGTACTAGCTATAAGACTTAAACAAAGGCCCAGCTTGTAACAATCAGGTAGGCAATCATAAGGGCAAATCCGGAAAAATACAGAACACTCAGAATCTTCATGACTACCTGTTGTTTACTCGAAATGTTTCTTTTAATCAGATAGATAGAGCCACCCAGCATGCTTGCCGGAAGCAACACGCAGGTCATCAGGATGTATGTGTAATCTGGAAAGAAAAAACGCGCTGATAACATGATGATTCCAAGATACAGCAGGTGATACAAGATGAATGCGACGATCTTTAAAGGATAAGACATATGAACTCCATTTCATTTCTATTTGAAGGGATTGCATAACCAAAGGGGGCAGTCATCCTTTACACCCCCTGAGATCCTTAACTTGTCACCATACCCAAACCGAAAGGGTAATGTAAGCACACACCCCAAACTCCTTTCCGAAGCGTTCTGCAGACAACCTTTCCTAGCCCGTTAGTGCGGCGAACACATTGGGTAGCCTCTCCGGCAAGCGCTCAACATCATCAACGATCGAGTAGTTATTCTCACCAAAGATGCGCGATACATACTGGTCAGCATTTGGATCAAGTGTCAGGCAGTAAGTGTAGACGCCCTGCATGGCGAGATCTTCAACCGCTTTCTTGGTATCGTGACGCAGGTACTGCGGATCGCGCTCATCGATGTCTGCCGGTTCACCATCTGTGACCAGCAACACGAGACGCTTCTGCGCATTTTGCTGTGTCAGGTGCCAACCGGCGTGACGCAATGCTGCACCCATTCGAGTAGAAAGATTACCTTTCATACCGGCCATGCGCGCCTTGGCATCATCATCGTAGGTCTGCTCGAAATCCTTGTAACGATAGTACTGCACATCATGACGACCATCAGATGCAAAACCATGCACCGCAAAGTTATCGCCAATGGAATCGATGGCCCAGGTCAGCAGTCCTGCTGATTCGCGCGTCAGGTCAAGAATACTTGGCTGATCTTCGTAGCCCTCCTCGCCTTCTGCAATGTCACCAATCTTTTCATTGGTCGACTCGGACAGATCGAGCAGCAGAACGATCGAGAGATCACGAATATGACGTGAGATACGAATATTGATACGTGGGTCAGGCATGATGCCACGACGGATATCAATCATTGCGCGTACCGCTGCGTTCAGATCAAGTTCTTCACCTTCTTCATAGCCACGGCGACGTACGATACCCTGCGGCTGCATCGCATCAATCAGGTGGCGAATGCGTGATGCAACAGGCTTGTGCTTGGTGAGAATCTCATCCATGACATCAGGATCACCTTTACCCTGGCGACGTTCGATGACTGTTGCCCAGTCAGGCCGTGCAAGCTGCACATGGTAATCCCATTCGTTGTAGTGATATGGATCAGAGACGGGCTCAACTCCTTCCATCTGGTTGTAGCTAACACCCAGATCTTCATACGGGAAGAGTTCAGTCGACAGCACCAGGGTCTCCTGGGGATTGCCGTCTTCCATCTCGCAGTCGATCTCGTTGACGAACTCCATCAGGCTGACGTAGCGACGTACATTCTGCTCTGAGCTTGGCAAGAAGTCGACGCCCTGGCTTTCGAACATGTTCTCGGAGAATTCCCAGAAGTAACGGTTGTCGTCACGGTAGGGAATTGGCCACTCGGAGAGAATGCGCACACTCGGGATGGTCGCTATCTCGACCATCTTGTTGTAGAACTCAACGCCGGCCATCCATGCAAGACGCGGGTTGTATGGATCCTCTTCCAGCTTGGCCCTGTAATCAGATGCAATTTCATTGATTGCAGGCAGTTCATCACTATAGTCAGGATCCATAATGGCACGCGTGGTGCGCATCATCAGGTCCATGGTTTCATGTACCTGGACGGTCTCCTCATCCTTTTCAGGTTTACTGGTAAAGAAGGAGAGCCACAGCTTGCGCAGACCGGGAAATTCCGTGTAGGCAAGGTATTCAACGCGCGCATCTTCAAACATCTCGATGAAACGCATTTGCGCCTGCGACAGCTCTTCGGCCGAGATACGGTCATGCGTATAGACCATGTGTGCAGCTGCATGTGCAACTGTCGCCCGGTAGATTTCCATACCATCGATGCCGTGGAACGGATCGAATGCATCCGGCACATGAATCTGGAAGTCTTCAATAAAGGGACGAATCCCCTGACGTGACTCGAAGTCACCAGCAGTTGGACGCATGAAAAATGCACGTGCCCAGAGTGCGCGCAGATAGAAGTTGAGCTTGCGCTGGTTGTCGATAAACAGCGTACCGCGACGCTCCGACTGCAGGATGGATCTGGATGAATCCGTCTCCAGAGCAAAATAGGCAAGCTGGCCATCGAGGTCGCGCTGGTGCGCCTGCGCACCCCACAAAACCCAGCGACGTAATCCACCGAGAGTCAGCTTGGATAACAACTCGTCAAGATTCTCCATCATCGGACGCAGTCCGCGAGGTGCTTTACCTGTCATTTGATGCAGCAGCTTGAGAAAACCACGCATCACGTCCGCATCACCGAGGCGTGATGCGGCCAGCGGCATGTTCGCGACGATCAAGGTGATAACAGAACCCGAGGTGTGTGATGAGAGTTTCATCATCGCCTCGACAATGTCGGGGATAATATCCTCGCCTACTTCCTTGCAGACGCCCGGCATCTCCTGGACGTAGGTTAAAACCAGGTCCTGTCCACGCCCAAGCGTACAGAATGCTCGCATGCCCTCCAGGTAGTTCTGCAAACCACGTGGAGACATGAATCGTTGTGCCTCGTGATAGGAAGACTCAAGCGCTTCGATGTGCTCGTTGTCGTCTTCATCAAGACAGCTGATGTATTCGGAAAAATCAATGCTCATGGCAGTCCTCTACTTCCGTCACAATCAAAGTGCAATACGCACGTGAATGAATGATTGTCTAGAAATAGGTATTCACTGCAGCAGCCAGTGTATCGCGCATATCCGGATCATCCGTCAATGGAGTGACCAATGCCATCTGGCATGCGGACTGGGCATCGATACCTTTGCCGACCAATTGTGCTGCGTAAACCAGCAGGCGTGTTGACATACCTTCATCAAGGCCGTGACCTTTGAGGTTACGTGAACGCTGTGCGATCTGCACGAGCTTCTCTGCAGTTTCGCGATCAACCTTGCCTTCATGGGAGACGATCTCAACCTCGATATCAGTCTCTGGATAATCGAAGTCCATGCCACCAAAACGCTGCTTGGTTGACTGCTTCAGATCTTTCATCAACGACTGGTAACCAGGGTTGTAGGAGATAACAATCTGGAAATCATCATGCGCCTTGACCAGTTCACCTTTCTTTTCGAGCGGCAGTTCACGACGGTGGTCAGTCAGCGGGTGGATGACAACAGTTGTATCCTGACGCGCCTCAACAACCTCATCGAGGTAACAGATGGCACCGATACGTGCAGCAACTGTCAGCGGGCCGTCTTGCCACTTGGTACCATTGATATCGAGCAGGAAGCGACCAACAAGGTCAGACGCTGTCATATCCTCGTTACAGGCAACGGTAATCAGCGGTTTTTTCAGTTTCCACGCCATGTATTCAACAAAACGTGACTTACCACAACCGGTCGGGCCCTTGAGCATGACAGGCATGCGCGCATCATAGGCAGCCTCGTACATTTCAACTTCGTTCTGTACCGGGCGGTAGTAAGGTTCGTTATTAATCACATATTGATCACGGTCGAATTCGCTCATTGGTCTCGATCCTTTTGTCTGTATCACCGGTTGTATATCCGGTTTAGTGGAATTGTCAGGCCGGAACATTCGTTATGTCCGACTACTCTGGACTGAAAACTCATTGTTGTTAAATGAAAAACCCCGCCGCCCAAATCAGGGGGGCGGGGCCCTTCTATCCAAGCTCCTGAAATCAGGTCTTAGACTGTTTCACCACGAAAGATAACCATGGAAGCACCGGCACACTGGGCATAGTTGTCCAGGCCCAGCAGGCGTACGTGGTTATTCGGGTGAGCCTGGTGGCAAGCTTCGCACTCGGCCAGGATAGCGTCTACGTCGGTTTCACCGAACATAGGCAGTTTCCACATGTACCAGTAAGCGTCATTCGCATTTACTGGTTCGGTGTGCTCGACAGATGGGTTCCAGCCCTTGGATACGATGAACTCGATCTGTGTACGGATCTGGTCAGCGTCCATTGATGGCAGGTAAGAGAAAGTCTCGAACTTGCGGCTGTCTGTGTTACCGAGACTTGATTTATAGTCTTGCATATCACTCATTGTATTAAACCTCTAATAATTTCAAATTCGTTTGTCGTCTTCCCCCGCCACGGATGACGGGGGAACCTTCCATTACTTGTGAGAAACGTCCAGCTTGTCGACTGTGTCGAATTCGAACTTGATCTCTTTCCAGGTTTCCATTGCAGCTTTCAGCTCTGGGCTGTGTGCAGCAGCGGCAGTAAGGATTTCCTTACCTTCTTTCTCCAACTCACGACCCGAGTTACGTGCTTCAACACAAGCTTCAACGGCAACACGGTTAGCAGCAGCACCAGCGGCGTTGCCCCATGGGTGACCCAGCGTACCACCACCAAACTGGAGGACAGAGTCATCACCGAAGATGTTAACCAGTGCAGGCATGTGCCATACGTGGATACCACCGGAAGCAACTGGCAGTACGCCTGGCATTGAGCCCCAATCCTGGTCGAAGAAGATACCGCGTGAACGATCTTCTTTAACAAAGCTGTCACGCATGATATCGATCCAGCCCAAGGTTGCTTCACGATCGCCTTCCAGCTTACCAACAACAGTACCTGAGTGCAGGTGATCACCACCTGAGAGACGCAGGATCTTGGTCAGTACACGGAAGTGGATACCGTGGTGCGGGTTACGGTCGAGAACCGCGTGCATCGCACGGTGAATGTGCAGCAGCATGCCGTTATCCTGACACCACTGTGCCAGTTGGGTATTTGCTGACCAACCGCCGGTGATGTAGTCGTGCATGATGATTGGAGCACCAATCTCTTTCGCATATTCAGCACGCTTCATCATTTCATCAGAAGTTGGTGCAGTAACGTTCAGGTAGTGACCCTTGCGCTCGCCAGTCTCGGCTTCTGCTTTCTGGATCGCTTCCATAACGAAGTCAAAACGGTGACGCCAGCGCATGAACGGCTGAGAGTTAACGTTCTCGTCGTCCTTGGTGAAGTCAAGACCGCCACGCAGACCTTCATAACATGCGCGACCATAGTTCTTGGCAGACAGACCCAGCTTCGGCTTGATGGTACAACCCAGCAGAGGACGACCGTACTTATTCAGAAGATCACGCTCTACCTGGATACCCTGAGGTGGTCCATTACAGGTCATTACGTATGCGATTGGGAAGCGGATATCTTCCAGACGCAGGGCACGCAGTGCCTTAAAGCCGAATACGTTACCAACCAGTGAGGTCATAACGTTAACAACTGAACCTTCTTCGAACAGATCGATTGGGTATGCGATGAATGCGTAGAAACAGGTGTCATCACCAGGTACGTCTTCGATTGCGTATGCACGGCCCTTGTAGTGATCAAGGTCAGTCAGCAGGTCGGTCCATACAGTGGTCCAAGTACCGGTTGAAGATTCTGCAGCAACAGCAGCAGCAACTTCTTCACGTGGTACACCAGGCTGAGGTGTTACTTTGAAACATGCCAGGATATCGGTATCCAACGGCGTGTACTCAGGCATCCAGTAAGTTTCGCGGTACTCTTTTACGCCCGCATCATATGTCTTTGCCATTCTGGCTTCCTCCCGTGTTAGGGTTGGTTTTTCGGGACATCCGGCAACTCGTGTCACCGATTGTCAAATAAAAACGTTATTACCTGTAAGGAATAACAACTCGTTATGCCTC